>JANOKQ010000994.1:0-23739 GCA_031419375.1 Acidimicrobiaceae bacterium | reverse complement strand
TGTTGGCGGGGCTCAGGTCTCGCTGACGCCTTTGGGGGCGCGCTGGTTCATGAAGCCGAACATGTACCCGGCCACGCGGCGCATCTGGATCTCCTCGGCGCCTTCGGTGATGCGGTAGCGGCGGTGATGGCGGTAGATGTGCTCGAACGGCTTGTGCCGCGAGTAGCCAAGGCCGCCGTGTACCTGCATCGCCCGGTCGGCTGCTTCGCAGCACAACCGGTTGGCCCAGTAGTTGCACATCGACACCTTGTCGCTCTGGGAGAACGCGCCGTAGCGGTCCATCGACCACGCTGTCTTGTGAATCAGGGCGCGCAGCATCTCGCATTGCGTCTGCAGCTCCACGAGCGGAAACTGGATCGCCTGGTTGCTGGCCAGCGGCTTGCCGAACGGCTTGCGCTGTTTGGCGTACTCGACTGATTCGTCAACGCAGAACTGCGCCGCGCCGAGGCTGGACGCCGCCTGGCGGATGCGGTTCTCGTTGAAGAACATCTGCACCACCTGCAGCCCGGTCCCCTCCCCACCGAAGATCGCACTGTGCGGTACACGCACATCGGTGAGCCGAATGTGGGCGTGGTCGGTGGGCATGTTGAACGTCCACAGGAACTCGACAATCTCAAAGCCGGGGCTCGCCGTGGGCACCAAGAACGCGGTGATCCCGTTGCCGTCACCGGCCCGACCGCTGGTGCGGGCCATGATCATGTCGTACTGCGCCTTGTGGATGCCGGTGTTCCACGTCTTTTCGCCGGTGATCACCCATTCGTCGCCGTCGCGCACACCGTGGTCTCCATGTGGGTGGCATCGCTGCCGTGTTCGGGTTCGGTGATCCCGAACGCAAAGTCGCGTCGGCCCTCGGCCAGGTCGTCGATCCACTCGACCTTCTGCTCGTCGGTGCCGTAGGCCAGCATCAGCATCAACCCGACGTTGTTGCCGACGATCGAGTGCTCGTTCTGCAGATCGTTGTGCAGGCCGAGACCCTTGTGGGCGAAGTGTTCACGGATCACCGCCATGCCGAGGTTGGTGCCATCCTGGCCGCCGTACTGCTTCGGGAACGGGTAGCGGTAGTGGCCGGCTGCGTCGGCGCGGCGGCGGGCCTCGCGCAGCAGCTGCTCCCACTCTTCGTTGGGCAGGCCGCCGCGATCCCAGTCGGTGCGGGCGTCCTCGCGGCGATGATCGAAGAAGCGGATGTTGTCGTCTTGCTGTTCGAGGGGGCGGATCTCGCGTTCGATGAAATCGTCGAGCACGGCGAGGTACTCCGTGAGCTCTGGAGGCAGTTCGAAGTCCACAGGTTCGTCCTTGTCGGTCGGTGTTGTCGGCGGTCGCCATCGGCGGTCGTGGTCCGGAGCTGCCGCGTCGTGGGCACCGTACCGAGGACCGCGAATCAACGGCGACACGAGCAGACGCACCAGCATCCGCGACACTCGGTCCATCGACGCACGGGACCGGTCGGTAAGTTCGCCTGATGCAACCTGTGCGCGCCATCGACTGTGCGCCGAACCTCGTCGATGCCACGGTCGATCCTGTCGTGTGGGCCACCGCTCGCGAGGCGGAGGGGTGGCCGGTGCTTGCCGCCGCCGACCATCTGTGGGACGCCACACGTGCGTATGCGCACTGGGCGGTGACGCTCACCCAGTTCGCGATGTGCACGACCCGACCGCTGATCACGTCGTCGTTCGCCAACAACCTGCTCCGCTCGCCGGTCGAGTTCGCCCAGGCGGCGCTGTCATTGCAGCGGGCCAGCAACGGGCGCTTCGAAGCGGGGCTCGGCGCGGGGTGGGCTGCCGATGAGATCACTGGCATCGGCCTGCGGTACCCGGCACCGGGTGAGCGCGCCGGGCGCTACGCGGAAGCGATGCACGTGGTGCGCTCCCTGTTCCGTGACGGCCACTGCCGGTTCACGGGCACCTACCTCGATGTCGACGTACCCGGCATCGCCCCGGTCGTGGCCAAGCCGCCGCCGCTGGTCGCATCGGTCGGCGGGCCACGAACCATCCGCGAGGTCGTCCCCCTCGTCGACCGGGTGGAGTTGAAGTTGTCGAGCGCCGCCACACGTAGCGGCCGCCTCGACATCGGCACGCTCGCCACGGTCGATCTCGATCACCTCAAGTCATTGGTTGACCAGGTGCGTGCGCTACGTCCCGACGTGCCCCTCGGCGTGTTCGTGATGGTCGGCTGCGGCACGGACCCTCGTGTCGCTGCGCTGGGCGAGGCGCTGGCGGGCACGTTCATGGGATCGCTCGTCGGCGAGCCCGAGCGCGTGGCCGAGGTGGTGCGCTCGTTCGCCGCCCTGTCGATCAGCCGGGTGCAGCTCACCCCCTACTCCGCCGACACCTTGTCGCTACTCGCACCGCACCTGGCCGGGTAGATCGCGGGCTCAGGAGCGCGCGATCCGTTGCAACCCACCGTTGCAACCCACCGTTGCAACCCACCGTTGCAACCCACCGTTACAACCCACCGTTACAACCCACCGTTACAACACGGTGAGCGAGGCGAGCTTCGGCGGGTCTTCAACGGTGACGGACCTGCTGGCCAGGTCGGCGATGATCGCCGGGTCGGCGGCCCCGCACACCCGCTGCGCTGGCCATGACGGGTGAGCACCCGCTTGGTCGAACAGGGCAACACCGGTCGCCACGGGTGCGGTGTTGAACCTCGTGCGATACGAGATTCCGTCCCACCCGTGCTCGTCCACGGCCGACGCCCACAGCTGCGGCACCGTGTAGGGGACCATCGTCGACAACTCGTTGGTGACCCCGTACCCGATCGCCGCGTCTGCGATGAGGTCGGCATTGACCAATGGTCGGTCGTACGCCAATGCCCACACAGTTCGGTCGGCAAGGAACTGCCAGGCGATCGTCCGGCCGATGAGCTCCGGCCCGATCGTTTCGATGACGCCGGTGATGCGATCGTCCGCCGCGTACATCGTGCCCCTCCCGTGTGCGGCACCGGCATCGAGGTCGAAGCGGCACTCGCCGCAGACGCAGAACCACCACGGCGACAGCCTGGCGACCCGGTAGACCTCGCCATCGTGGGTTGTGGTCGGGAATCCGCTCAGATCGTCTGGCGGGGCGCTTTGGCTGACGCGTTGGCGGGTCACGCCGACCAACGCCGCCGCGCCGCCTCGGCCACGGCGAATGCGCGCGCCGGTTCCACACCCGCAGCGAGATACGCCACAACGCTGGTGCCGTCGAGCCGGTCATGCGGTGCGGTGAGCCAGGATGCGAGCGTCCATTCGTCGACGACATCAGGCGTGAGGATTCGCAAGATCTCGGCCAACCCGCGCACCGGCCGCAGGTCAGCGCCGAGCTGGAACGCTGGGATCACCACATGCCCATCGTCGGTGGTGAGCGCCAACAGGCGCCGCCGCTTGATGAGATCCGATACCGCCTGTCGGCTGTGCCCCCAGGCCAGGGCAAGCGTGGCCTGGCGGTAGACCGGCCCAATCGTCGCGGCAAAGCCGAGGGGGTCGGAACCACGGCCGCGACCCGCGCCGCCACCACCTCGGCCGGACCGAGGAGTTCGCTCAATGAGCCATCGCGCGATGATGCGACCTCGCGCAGCCTGCTGCGCAACGCGGCGACCACCACATCGGCGTAGGCATCAGCGGACGCATCAGCGGAGGCATGATCGGCTCGCTCGTACACACGAGTGGCGGGAGTGGCGTTGGCCGTCGGCATGCATCCATCCTACGGGTCCTGTCCGAGCTGTCAAGTATGTCAAGCCGCTTTGTCAGGCCTCGCCACATGCACGGCCGAAGACGGCGGTACACGGGGTACCAGTCCTGCTGGGTCTGCGGGTCGTACAGGTCGAGGCTGTCGATGCTGTCGATCTGCGCACGGTAGCCCGGTTCGCCGACCACTCGGTTGTCGACGGTACTGTCCGGCGATGGCCACACTTCTGGTGCACATCACGGTCCACGCGGGCGCCGAGGCGAAGTTCGAAGCGCTGATCGCAGAGCTGTACACGACCACCCATGCCGACGAGCCGGGCGTCGTGCGGTACGAGTACTGGCGCGGCAGCGATCCACGCAGCTACTACACGCTGATCTCCTATGCCGACTTCGACGGGTTCATCGCCCATCAGACCAGCGATCACCACGAGGAGGCGTCGCCACGGCTACGCGAGATGGTCGAATCGATCCGCCTCGAGTGGGTCGATCCGGTATCGAACGCGAGCCCACTGCCGCCCACCGACGGATCGTCGTCAACATCGCCCGTCGACGACCTGACCGCCCGCTACCGAGAACGCTTCGCCGCCGACATCGCGACGTGGTGGTTGCCCCTGCGCTGAACCCGGGGTCAGCGCCCGGGGGTCAGCGCGGGGCGACGCCGATGTGCAGTTCGCGAAGGGCGCGGAGCACGAAGTTGGGGTGATGACGGAAGTCGTTGGCACCATCGATGAACCACATTCGCTCCACCCGTTCGGCGAGGGCACGAAACGAGATGGTCAGCTCGCGACGCGCGAGCGGCGCGCCGAGGCAGTGGTGGGTTCCGAAGCCGAAGGCGATGTGCGATTTCATGTTCGAGCGGTCGAGGTCGAACTCGGCCGGGCGCTCGAACTGCTCGGCATCACGGTTGGCGGAACCGAACCGGATGTTGATCACCGATCCGGCCGGGATGACTGTGCCGTGCATCTCCACGTCGACCACCGTCGAACGGAACAACCCCTGCACCGGGCTTTCCAAACGCAGCACTTCCTCGACCAGGCGCGGCACGTACGTATCGGGATCGGCGCACACCTGGTCCCACGCGAGCGGGTGCTCGATCAGCAACCGGACACCTTCGGCGATCGCGTTCGTGGTGGTCTCGGAACCACCGACGAACGTGTCGGCCATCATCTCCGCATGCAACTCCTCGTCGGTGAGGGTGCGACCCCACTCGGGGATCACGGTGTTGACCAGATCGGACAGCAACGTGTCGTCGGGTTCGCTCCGGAGCCGCTCGAAGATCGGCTGGAAGTAGTGCTGCGCCTCGATCTCCTGCTCGGTCGACCACACCGCCTCCTCCTCGTTCTGCATCATCCCCAGGCGTTGCACCCACGCGTCGGTCCATGCCTTGATCTGCCAGATGTCACCCTCGGGCACACCGACTTGATGGCCAATCACGATCAACGGCAACGGAATCGCGAACGAGCGCACCCAGTCGCCCTGCCCGACGCCGATCAGATCGTCGAGCAACCGGTGGGCGAGGCGTTCGATGAACGGTTCCAGCTCGGTCACCTTGCCCGGGCGGAAGGCGACGTTGAACATGGCCCGCATCTCGCGGTGCTCGGGATCGTCGCGCCCGTTCAACGTGGGTGCCGGAATCCAACCCCGTGCTTGATAGATGGCGCGCAGCTTGGCCGAACGTGGGTCGACCCGGCCGCGGTGGCGGGCGCTGGTGAAGCGCTCGGTGTCGACGAGGATCGAGCGCACGTCGACATAGCGGGTGATCACCCACATCCCCGTGCGCGGGTCGTGCCACACCGGAGCCTCCGACCGGAGCTCGTCGTAGGCGGCGTACGGACAATCGGACGTATCGGCATCGAGGAGGTCAACCATCGCCCAATCATGCACCCGATGCCCACCGGTGCGGCGCAGCGGAGTAGAACTCGTGACCATGACACGACCGTTCCGTTTCGCAGTGCAGGCCTATGCCCCGAGCTCGGGTGCCGAATGGCGATCGATCGCCCGTCGGACCGAGGAGCTCGGGTTCTCCGCCCTGCATCTGGCCGACCACGTGATTGGAGCCGGTCCTGCGCTCGGGCCAACCAACCACAGCGTGCAGACCGTCGCCGCGATCCCGGCGATGGCCGTCGCCGGTGAGGTGACGAGCCGGATCAAGATCGGGTGCCGCGTGCTGTGCATCGATTACCGCAACCCGGTGATGCTCGCCAAGGAACTGGCCACGCTCGATCAGTTCAACGACGGCCGCACCGAGATCGGCCTGGGGGCCGGGTGGTTGTCGGCGGAGTACGAGGCAATGGGCATCACCTTCGAGCGGGCCGGGACGCGCCTCGACAAGTTGGAAGAGGTGATCGAGCTGTTGCGGGCCAGCTTCGGTACCGGCCTTGTCAACCTTGATGGCACGCATGTGCACGCGGTCGGGTACGAGGCCGCGCCCAAGTCGCTGCAACATCCGATGCCGCCGCTGATCATCGGTGGCGGGTCGCCGCGTGTGCTTGGTATCGCCGGACGCGAGGCCGACATCGTCAGCCTCAACTTCGATAACTCCTCCGGCAAGATCGGCCCCGACGGGGTCGGTTCATCGACGGCGGAGATGACGGCCGAGAAGATCGGCTGGATCCGCAACGGGGCGGGCGCCCGCTTCGATGACATCGAGTTGGAGATCGGCGCGTACTTCACCGTCGTCACCGCCAACGCCGAGGCCACCGCCGCTGCGGCCGAGCGACTGTCGACCGGCTTCGGCCTCACCCCGGACGATCTGGTCGCGCACCCGCATGCACTGATCGGCAGCGTCGAGGAGATCTGCGACCGGCTGATCGAGCGCCGCGAGCGCTACGGGATCAGCTACATCACATTCGGGTCATCGACCATGGAGGCGGTCGCCCCCGTGGTCGAGCGCCTCACCGGAACCTGAACCGATGTCGGGGGGTCGCAGTGGCGACGGCTTCATGCGCTGCGCTGACGGCCATGTTCGCTGGGGGGTGTACGGCGCAGCAGGCGTGCTGTTCGTGACCCGTGACACGGATTCTGCTGGCGCCGCCGGGCCCGACGACTGTGAGACGGCCGGGGTGTTCGTGATGTTGCAGTTGCGGTCGGGGTTCGCCCATGAGGGCGGTACGTGGTCATGCGCCGGCGGGGCACTCGATTTGGGCGAAACCCCGCTGGAAGGAGCGTTGCGCGAAGCGAGCGAGGAGGTCGGCGCCGCACCAGCGCAGCGGCATGTGCTCGGCGAGTACGTGTTCACCCCTGCCGCCGATTGGACCTACACCACTGTCGTCGTGGAGGTGCCCGAGCGGTTCGGATCGTCGATGAACTTCGAAACCGACGCCGTCGAATGGGTCCCCGTCGACCACGTGCCGCAACGCCCCCTGCACCCCGGCTTCGCCGCCGCCTGGCCCCACCTCGCCGCGATCATCGACACAGGGTGACGTGACGTGACGCAGCTGTTCACACAACGTGGCGGGATTTTTCCGCGGGAAAACAACCGGAAAACCCCGACCCGGCTTGGCTGCTACCGAGTCTGAGGTTGCCTACGATGGGGTATCAACGTGTTCCGTTCAACCGACCGACTAACCAACCGACCGACTAACCAACCGACCGAAGGATGACGACGATGGCTGAGATCGAACGAACCGACGCTGAATGGCGTGCACTGCTCACCCCGGAGCAGTACGACGTGCTGCGCAAGGCGGGCACCGAACGACCATGGTCGGGCAAGTTCGTCGACGCCCACGACGACGGCACCTACACCTGCGCGGCGTGTGGCGCGGAACTGTTCGATTCGGGCACCAAATTCGAATCGGGATCTGGCTGGCCGAGCTTCTTCGAGGCCAAGGTGGCCGACGCAGTCACGCTCATCACCGACCGCACCCACGGCATGAGCCGAACCGAAGTGCGCTGCCGCCGCTGCGACTCGCACCTCGGGCACGTGTTCCCCGACGGCCCGGCGCCCACCGGCCAGCGGTTCTGCATGAACAGCGCTTCCCTCGACTTCGTACCCGCGACCGACTGACCGCGCCCGAGCAGACCGCAGTTCTCACACCGCTGCTCGGAGCGCGTGAGCGGACGGTCATCTGATCGACCCGTTCGAGATACCGGCCCGAAACCCGGTGTCCGTACCTTCAAACCCACCGTTGGCCGGCGTGCATCTACGTCGGCAGCGCAAGCGGATGAGGGAGATGGAGCATGTCGACATCATCAGAGGCGGTACTCGGTCTCGAGCCAGCAGCAAGCAGCGGCACCGGCATCGCCCCACAAATCCAGGCGGGCGATCGATCGTCGGGGCGGTGGATCGAAGATTGGCGGCCGGAGGATCCGCAGTTCTGGGCCGAGATGGGCGAGGAGGTGGCCAAGCGCAACCTGATTTTTTCGATCCTGTCGGAACACATCGGGTTTTGCGTGTGGAGCCTGTGGTCGGTGTTCGTGCTGTTCCTCGGACCCGAGTACGGGCTCGATCCCGGCCAGAAGTTCCTGCTCACCACAATGCCCGCAGCAGCCGGCGCAGCGCTGCGGATCCCGTACACGCTCGCCGTGGCCAAGTTCGGCGGCCGGAACTGGACGGTGGTCAGCGCGTTGCTGCTGTTGATCCCGACGGCGTTCACCGCCCTGGTACTGGAACCCGGCGTGAGCTTCAGCACCCTGCTCGTGGCCGCAGCGCTGGCCGGGTTCGGTGGCGGCAACTTCTCGTCGTCGATGGCCAACATCGATTCCTTCTACCCCATGCACCGCAAGGGCTGGGCGCTCGGGCTCAACGCAGGCGGCGGCAACATCGGCGTGGCCGCAACCCAGCTCGTCGGCCTCGCCCTGCTGGCCACCGTCGGCCGCGAGCACCCGCGGATGATGCTCGTCGTGTACATGCCGCTGGTCATCGTGTCGGCCCTGTGCGCCGGGCGCTACATGGACAACCTGCGCGTGGCCACCAACGAACCGCGGGCGTTGCGCAACGTCGCCAAGCTTCGCCACACCTGGCTCATCGCGCTGCTGTACATCGGATCGTTTGGGTCGTTCATCGGTTTCTCGTTCGCTTTCGGGCAAGTGCTGCAGGTGCAGTTCGCCGACACGTTCGATACGCCGGTGAAGGCCGCGTACCTCACGTTCCTCGGGCCGCTCCTCGGCTCGCTCGCCCGCCCGATCGGCGGCAAGTTGGCCGACCGGCGCAGCGGTGCCACCGTGACCCTCTACACGTTCATGGCGATGACAGCCGGAGCCACTGTGGTGGTGACCGCCTCGGTCGCCGAGTCCCTGGGACTATTCCTGGTGGGGTTCGTGGTGCTGTTCGTGCTCACCGGCATTGGCAACGGCTCGATCTACAAGATGATCCCGTCGATCTTCAACACCGAAGCGCAACTGGCGATCGACGCCGGGGCCGACGATGTCACCGCCCGCAAGCAGGCCCGCACCCGGTCACGCTCGCTGATCGGTTTCACGGGCGCCACCGGAACCTTCGGTGGGGTGATGGTGAACCTCACGCTGCGCCAGTCGTTCCTCTCATCGGGCACCGGCACCGCCGCTTACATCGGATTCATCGGTCTGTACCTGCTGTGCGCCGCCGTCACCTGGGCTGTCTACGTCCGCCCGATCTCGCGCCTGGAGCGCACGTCATGAGCACCGCACCGAGGACGGCAGCGACCCCGACCGTACGCCACGCCGACATCCTCGTGATCGGAAACGGCATGGTCGGACGGCGATTCGTCGACTCGGTGCTCGAACGACGAGCCACTGCGGGCCCCGACCGCAGCGGCCCTGGCCCCGCCAGCATCGTCGTGATCGGCGAGGAGTCCCGCCCTGCCTACGACCGGGTCCATCTGTCGTCGTTGTTCGACGGTGCCGACGAGGCATCGCTGGCCTTGGGTGCAACGATTCAGGGAACGACGGTGTTGGCCGACCACGACGGCGTGGACGAGGTGCTCGGCGACCCGGTGGTCCACCTCGACACCGATGCCCGGACGGCGCGCACGGCAACCGGTCGCGTGTTCGCCTACGGCCAGTGCGTGATCGCCACAGGATCGGCACCGTTCGTGCCACCGGTGCCCGGCACCGACGCGGACGGTGTGTTCGTGTACCGCACCATCGATGACCTCGCAGCGATCAAGTCGTGGTCGGTGCGCTGCGAACGCGGCGTTGTCATCGGCGGAGGGTTGCTCGGGCTCGAGGCGGCCAACGCCATACGTTTGCTGGGTCTCGGCGTGACCGTCGTGGAGTTTGCTCCCCGTCTGATGGCCGTGCAGCTCGACGACGGCGGTGGCCGGGCGCTGCGACGCCACGTGGAGGCACTGGGCATCGAGGTGCGCACCGGTGTGGGCGCCAACGCAGTGCTCGTCGACGACCACGGATGCGCTCGCGGGTTGACGTTCGCGCCCACCGCATCGCCGGATGGCGATATCGAACACGAGCCGGTCCACGCCGAGATGGTTGTGGTCGCAGCCGGCATCCGGCCTCGGGATCAGCTCGGCCGTGACGCCGGCCTGGAGATCGGCGCGCGTGGCGGAATCGTCATCGACGACCTCTGCCGAACCTCCGCCGACGGGGTCTATGCGATCGGCGAAGTGGCCTGCCACCGCGGCCGAGTGCACGGCCTGGTCGCCCCCGGCTACGCAATGGCCGAAGCCGTCGCTGCAGCGATGCTCACGCCGACGGGCGACCACACGGGCGACCAGACGGGCGATCCGACGGTGTTCGTGGTGACCGACAGCTCGACACAACTGAAGTTGCTGGGCGTGGAAGTTGCCTCGGTTGGCGACCCGCACGCCTGCGGCGACGAAGTGGTCGTTGCCGACCCCGCCCGCGGGGTATGGCAGAAGGCGATCATCGGCAACGACGGCCGGCTGGTCGGGGCCGTGCTGGTCGGTGACGCGAAGCCGTTCATGGCGTTGGTGCAGATGCTGCGCAACGGTGGCGACACGAGTCGGTTGATCGACGTGCTCCGGCCGACGGCCACCGCCTCCGGTCCGGCGGAGATGGCCGACACCGACGGCGTGTGCTCGTGCCACAACGTCACCTGCGGGTCGATTCGCGCCGCCGTGTCGGAAGGATTCGAAAACGTTGCCGGCGTGAAGTCGTGCACCAAGGCCGGAACTGGATGCGGTTCGTGCTTGCCGATGCTGCAGCAGCTGATCGACACACAGCTCGCGGCGGCCGGCAAGGTGGTGGAGCGCCGGCTGTGCGCCCACTTCGCGGTCACCCGCCCGGAGCTGTTCGAGACGGTGCGCGCCACTGGCATCCGTACGTTCACCGAGCTCGTGGCGAGGTTCGGGACCGGACGCGGCTGCGAGATCTGCAAGCCGGCCGTCGCGTCGATGTTCGCTTCGCTCGGCTCCGGCTACATCCTCGACGGCGAGCAGGCCAGCCTGCAGGACTCCAACGACCACTTCCTCGCCAACCTGCAACGCGACGGTACCTACTCGGTGGTTCCGCGGGTGCCCGGCGGCGAGATCACCCCGGCACAGCTCATCGCCATCGGCGAAGTGGCCCGTGACTTCGACCTGTACTCGAAGATCACCGGCGGTCAGCGGATCGATCTGTTCGGTGCCCGCGTCGAGCAGCTGCCGGCGATCTGGGCAGGACTGAGGGCCGCCGGGCTCGAATCGGGTCACGCCTATGGCAAGGCACTGCGTACGGTGAAGTCGTGCGTCGGCACAGCGTGGTGCCGCTACGGGGTGCAGGACTCCACGACCATGGCGATCGATCTGGAGCTGCGCTACCGCGGCTTGCGCGCCCCGCACAAGATCAAGCTCGCTGTGTCGGGTTGCGCCCGCGAGTGCGCCGAGGCGCAGAGCAAGGACGTCGGCATCATCGCCACCGAGCGCGGCTGGAACCTGTACGTGGGCGGCAACGGTGGCATGCGCCCGGCGCACGCCCAGTTGCTCGCCGAGGACCTCGATGACGCCGCACTGGTGCGGGCGATCGACCGCTACCTGATGTGGTACGTCCGCACCGCGGAACGGCTCGAGCGCACGGCCACCTGGCAGCGCAAACTGCCCGGCGGGATCGACTTCGTGCGGCGTGTGGTGATCGACGACGAGCTGGGGCTCGGGTCCGACTTCGACGCCGACATGGCCCGCCACGTGGCCACGTACGAGTGCGAGTGGGCAGCCACCCTCGACAGTCCGGAACGGCTGGCCCGGTTCGCCTCGTTCGTCAACACCGACACCCCCGACCCGACCATCACCAGGGTCACGATCCGCGGCCAACGGCTGCCAGCGGAGGCACGAGCATGAGCATCGACATGACCACCAGCATGACCACGAGCACGGATACCGATACCGGCACCTGGACGGCCGTGTGCGCGGCGACGCTGCTCACGCCGGACCGCGGGGTCGCGGCACTGGTGAACGGTCGGGCGGTAGCGATCTTCGCGCTGTCGACGGGGAGCCTCCACGCGATCGACAACATCGACCCGTGCAGCGGAGCCAGCGTGCTCAGCCGAGGGATGATCGGCGATGTCGACGGCGTGGCGACCGTTGCCTCGCCGATGTACAAGCAGCGCTTCGACCTGAGCACCGGATGCTGCCTCGACATCCCGGGGCTCTCGGTCGCCGTGCACGACGTCACCTCGGCCGACGGCATGATCCACGTCCGCATGCGGCCCACTGCCGCGGTCGCGGGTGCGCGATGACGATCAGCGACTTCATCGCCATTCCCGTCGAAACCGGACCCAGCAATGGTTCGGGGTGCGGTTCAGGTTCGGGGTGCGGTACCGGCTCGGGCCCAGATCCGATGGCCGGGATTGGCTACCGCGGGCCGGAGCTGCTGCCGCTCGATGCCGGCCAGCAGTACCGGTTCGGGTTCAGCATGAACGCCTGCATCGGCTGCCATTCGTGCGAGGTGGCGTGCGCCGAACAGAACGGCTTGCCGGCGGGCACCACATGGCGACGAGTGGGCGAGATCGAAGGCGGCGACCACCCCAACACCAAGCGCTTCCACCTGTCGATGTCGTGCAACCACTGCCTCGAACCGGCCTGCCTGGAAGGCTGCCCGACCAACGCCTACACCAAGCTGGCCAACGGCGTCGTCGCCCACCACGCCGACGACTGCATCGGCTGCCAGTACTGCACGTGGAACTGTCCCTACTCGGTTCCCGCGTTCCAACCCGACCGGCGCATCGTCACCAAGTGCGACATGTGCCAGCCGCGCCTCGGTGCCGGGCTGGCCCCGGCATGCGTGTCGGCGTGCCCAACGCACGCGATCACGGTGGAGCGTTTCTACCCCGACGACTGGCGCGCCGACCATTCCCAAGGCGATGCTCCGGAACTGCCGAGCGCGAAGCTCACCCTGTCGACCACCCGCATCGAGCTCCCCGCCAACATGCCGGCAACCACGATCGCAGCGAGCGACTGGAACCTACGTCCCGAGCACCCGCACTGGCCGCTGGTGTGGTTGACGCTGCTGACCCAGCTCGCGGCCGGCACCAGCGCCACCGCCGACACGTTCGCCGACCGTTGCGTCGCCGCGGTACTTGCCGGTGCCGGTCTACTCGGAGCGATGTTCCACCTCGGCCGTCCGGCGATGGCCTGGAAAGCATTGCGCAACCTGCGCCGCTCGTGGCTCAGCCGCGAGGCGCTCCTGCTATCGATTTACGCCGCACTCGCCGCGTCCGCCGTCGTGGTCCCAGCGCTCGCGACCGCAGCGACGATCAGCGCGCTGCTCGGCATCTATGCCTCGGCGCGGCTGTACGTGGTGCCCGGTCGGCCCGCGTGGAACACGCCGCTCACGGTCGTCCGCTTCTTCGCTACCGCAGCCGCGACGGGTCCGCTGATCACGGGCCACACCTCGGTCGCTGTCGTCGGCATGGCCGTGGCACTCTGGGCAACCGCGCTGAACTGGTGCCGTCTCGCCCTCAACCAGTCCCAGCCATGGCGCGGGGCCGTGAGCTTGGAGCTGCGCTGGTTTCGACCCTGGACCATCGGCCGGTGGGTACTGGTCGGCGTCGCCATCGTCGCCATCGTCGGCGCGGGGAGCGGTCAGTCGTGGATGTCGCTGTGGCTCGCACTCGCGTTGGCGACCGCCAGCGAGGCGATCGGGCGGTGGCTGTTCTTCGTCACCGTCGTCCCACTCAACGTGCCCGGGGCCTTCTGGCGCGGTGCGGCAGGAAGCCACCGATGAGTTCCCCCACTGCGAAACGCACCGTCCGCGACCGGGTGGAGAAGCTGCTCGGTGTCGGCCACGGCGGCGACCGCTACACCTTTGTCGATACCCCCGGCCAGGGCCCGATCAGCGCCAGCCGCGCCGTCGACCACTGGGTGCGCACCACCTGCGGCTACTGCTCGGTCGGCTGCGGGATGCTGCTCGGTGTGCGCGACGGCGCGGCCGTGGCCGTACAGGGCGACCCCGACCATCCCGTCAACGTCGGCAGGCTGTGCCCGAAGGGGCTCACCGAACACCTGATGATCGCAGCCGTTGGTCGGCTGACCACACCGACCGTGCGCGGCCACGCCGTGGGTTGGGACACAGCGCTCGACCATGTGGTGAGCGGGTTCCAGGACCTGATCACCAAGTACGGTCCCGAGTCGGTAGCGATCCTGTCCACCGGCCAGCTGGTGACCGAAGAGTTCTACGCCCTCGGCAAGCTGGCCCGCCTCGGCATGGGGTTGCAGCACTACGACGGCAACACCACGCTGTGCATGGCCAGCTCGGTCGCCGGCTACAAGATGAGCTTCGGCAGCGACGGCCCACCCGGTTGCTATGAAGACCTCGAACTCGCCGACGTGGTTGTGCTGTGGGGCGCCAACATCGCCGACAACCATCCGCTGCTCGCCCCGCGCGTGCTCGCCCCTGCCAGCGTGACGGGGGGCGCGACGGGAAACCGCACCGTGATCGCGGTCGACCCACGCGTCACCAAGACGGCGATGGTGTCGGATGTGCACCTCGCCGTGCGAGCCCGCGGCGACGTCGCGTTGTTGAACGGGATCATGGCGGTCCTGGTCAACGATGGCATGGTCGACATCGATGCGCTGCGCACACACGTCAACGGTTTGGACGATCTGGTCGCCGACCTTGCCTCGTGGCCGATCGAGCGCGCCGCCGCCGAAAGCGGCATCGACGCCGAACAGATCCGCGCCGTCGCCCACCTCATCGGCCGCGCCGAACGGTGCGTCATTGCGTGGACAATGGGCGTCAACCACTCGGTGCAGGGCACCATGACCGTCACGCTGTTGAACACCCTCGCACTGCTCACCGGCAACATCGGCAGGCCTGGAGCGGCACCACTGTCGATCACCGGGCAATGCAACGCGATGGGCACCCGCGAGACCGGCTTCACCGCCTCGATGCCCGGCTACCGCGGCTATGACAACCCGGCCCATCGAGCCGAGCTCGCTGCGCTGTGGGGCATCGACGAATCACGGATTCCTCGCGAGCGCGGGCGGGCCTACCCCGACATCATCAACGCCGTGGTCTCCGGGCGGATCAAGGGTTTGTGGATCATCGGTACCAATCCGGTCGTGTCGTACCCGAACCGGGCGACGCTCGAGTTTGCCCTCGACCGACTCGATCTGCTGGTGGTGCAAGACGGCTTCGAGACACCCACCACGGCCAAGGCTCACGTGGTGCTGCCGGCCGCGATCTGGGGCGAGAAGGACGGCACGTTCACCAATAGTGAGCGGCGGGTGTCGCGGGTTCGGGCCGCCGTCGATCCACCGGGCCAGGCCCGCTCGGATTTCGAGATCTTCATGATGATCGCCGAGCGGTGGGGATGCGCCGAGCTGTTCACCGGATGGACTACCCCTCATGACGCATTCGAGGAGTGGCGGCGCGTGTCGGCGGGACGCCCGTGCGACTACAGCGGCATCACCTGGGACCGCATCGATGCGGCCGGAGGTGTGCAATGGCCGTGCCCCGCTGGCCCTGACGTCCCGCTCGGCGGATCGCCGCGGCTGTACACCGATCTGCACTTCAACACCCCCGACGGCAAGGCCAAGGTGCACGTGGTCCAACCCGAACGGATTCGGGATCGTCCCCGCGAGCGGTTCCCGATGCTGCTCAACACCGGCCGCACCGTCGAGCACTGGCACACCCGCACCAAGACCGGTCGCATCGCAGTACTGGAAGGGCTCGCCCCCGAGGCGTGGGTGGAGCTGCACCCGACCGACGCCGCCGCCCTCGGTGTGCGGTCGGGCGAATGGGTGAAAGTGGTGTCCGAACGCGGCCAGATCGACGCCATCCGAGCACGCGTCACCGCCATCGTGCGCCCCGGCGAGGCGTTCATCCCGTTCCACTGGGACGACCGGTGCGCCAACCGGCTCACCGTCGACGAGTTCGATCCGATCAGCCGCGAGCCCAACTACAAACAGTGCGCGGTGCGCGTCGAGCGTGTCCCCGGTCGCTGAACGGTCGCGTTGACTGGTCACGAGCACGAAACCCGTTGGACACATGACGAGGCGAGTCTGATTGATGTGTTCAGCGGATTCACTGTTGGTATTACGGCCGATCGTCGTTGGGACGAGCAGGCGGCGATGTTCGAACGCCGCGGCGCGACCGTGATGCACGGCCCGAGCATCCGCACACTCCCCCTTCGCTCCGACCAACCACTGCTCGACGCGACGACCCGAATCATCGAATACCCGCCCGACATGGTGATCGCCAACACCGGCCTCGGTGTGCGCTCGTGGTTTGGCGCCGCCGACAGCTGGGGACTCGGGACGCAGCTGCACCAGGCGCTCACCGCGTCGCGGATCATCGCCAGGGGACCGAAGGCCTCCGGGGCGGTCCACTCGCTGGGCCTCGAGGTGGAGGCTCGCGCCGATACCGAACGGCTGTCGGAAGCAATCGATCTCGTGCTCGCCCGGATCACGCCAGGGGGCACGGTGGCGGTGCAACTCGATGGCAGCGGCACCGCTCCCGATATCGCCCGGCTCGATGCCGCCGGGGTCACCGTGATCCCGGTACCCGTCTACGAATGGACGATGCCCGACGACGACCGCCCCGCGCTGAAGCTCATCCGCGCCATCATCGCTCGCCGGGTGCACGCCGTGACGTTCACCACCGGACCCTCGGTGCAGAACTTCGTTGACATCGCCGCCGAGCACGACCTCGATCAGGCGCTGACCGACACCCTGCGCGACCCGCGTCTGATCGTTGGGTGCGTCGGTCCGGTGTGCGCCGACAAGGCCGCCGCGCTCGGCCTTCCCCGCGAGCAATTGGTCGTTCCCACGGCGTACCGGCTCGGCCCGATGGTGCGCGCCGTCGCCGACGAGCTCGCACGCCGCCTGGTGAGCATCGACATCGGCGGCGTGCGAATGGTGCTGGCCGGGTCAACTGCGGTGGTCGACGACGTTCGCATCGACCTGAGCGATGCCGAGGCACGCCTGCTCGGAGTTCTCGCTTCACATCCCAACAGCGTGTTCACCAAGGCCGAGCTGCTGGCGGAGGCATGGGCTGGTACTGCCGCAGACGAGCACGTGGTGGAGGTCACCGTTGCCCGGCTCCGCAGGAGGCTCGGCGTCCACGGCGCCGCCATCACCTCGATCCACCGTCGCGGCTACATGCTGCGTTCCTGAGCAGCGCCCGACAACGCACGAGGCCCCACCGATCGAACGGCGGGGCCTCGAACTTGGTTCCCGGGTGGAGGTGAGGGGAATTGAACCCCTGGCCTCAACAGTGCGATTGTTGCGCTCTGCCAACTGAGCTACACCCCCGTTGGAGCTGACGAGTGTAGCGGGCGACCCGCCACGTTTCAGGCGAGCGGTTCAGGCGACCGGTTTAGGCGGCGTTGAACCAGTTGGCGTCGCTGTACAGGCGATCGTGTTCGTACTGGCGCATCTGGGCCAGTTTGTAGCAGTAGCCGCACAGCGACACGAATGCCAGAGCGAAGGCGTAGACCATCGCCGATGACTTCGTAGTGGCCGACAGGAACAGCGTGGCCGCATTGGCCATCGCCAAGACGAACACCACGTTCATCCGTCGACGACGCACCCCTTCACGCTGCGACACGCGCCGAGCCGGTTGGTGCCGCTGGCCGTGCACCATGCGATCGCGATCGTGGCGGCGCTGCAGTTCGCCGGTGTAGCTCTCGGCCTCGGCGAGTGCCACGGCGTGAGAGCGAACGCTCGGCCGTCCGGTCGCGGCGGGACGAGCCAACGGCGATGCGGCCAACGGGCGACTCATTGCCCGCATCGGGCTCATCGAGCGGGTCGGCACCGCACGCTGCAACGTGGACAGATGCCGCCGGAAATCGGTGACCGAGGTACCGGCCCGATTGTCGAGCCGCGAACGCAACAACGGAGGAACGAGAATGGCTACCCAGGCGGCGGCCACAGCAAGCAGAACGATCTTGGCCATCAGCTACCTTGCTCGGTTCTGGAGATCCTGGTTCTGGAGATCCTGTTTGGGAGATGTGGTGTGACGAGATGTGGTGACATGTGTGGTGGTGGTGGTGGTTTCGGTTACCGCAAGGTTAACGCCACCGGAACAGCGGGTGGCGGCGGGCTGACGTTTCATTACGATTCTACTACGTTCGTAACACTAAGCGAAACATCCGCATCTGGGGGGTCGCGGCGGAACACCCCGGAACGACCACCCGTCTTCTCCCACAGCGCGAGCTCACCGATCACCATCGCCCGGTCCGCAGACTTGCACATGTCGTAGATGGTCAGCGCGGCGATTGCGCAGGCGTGCAGGGCCTCCATCTCGACCCCGGTCCGGTCCACGGTGTCGACATTCGCTTCGACGGCGATGAAGTCGTCACCGATCTCGAAGTTGATGTTGACCGCACCGACGAGAAGCGGGTGACACAGCGGGATCATGTCGCTCGTCCGTTTGGCGGCCTGGATGCCGGCCACCCGGGCCACTGCGAGCACGTCGCCTTTGTTCACCTCGCGATTGGCGATCGCCGACGTGGTCTCGGGACGCATGAACACCTTGCAGCGGGCCACGGCCCGGCGATGCGTCGGTTCTTTGGGCGTGACGTCGACCATCCGGGCGCGGCCCATTGGGTCGAGGTGCGAAAAGGAGAGGTCACTCATCTGGGGGCCAAGACTACTGAACAAACGAGCGCGGTCCGCGCACCCGCGACCGCGCGCCGTCAACCGGTGAGCACCGGTCCCGTGTCGACGACCTCGAACGCCGTACCTGGAATCGACTTCAGCTGATTCAGGTCGGCATCGTCCCACGCCGGGTTGACGGCACCTTGGAAGAACCAGTTGCTGCCGTTGTCGGCCACGATCAGGCCGTACTGCTGCATCGCGGTGGCGATCACGCGCGACTGCCCCGTGAGCACGCTGACATCGAAGCTGGCGCTCAGTCGCAGTCGCAGCCCCATCGGCGGCAAATCGGGGTTGGCGCGCGACGACGCGAAATGGGTTGCCGGTAGGACGAAACCGCGCTGCGTTTGCGCGAACGTGACCCGGATCGCGTGACGGATCGCGCCGGCCGCGACCTCGTCGTAGCGCACCAATCCGGGCAGGATCGGCAACCCGGCGGCATCGGCACTGGTCCACCCGATCGGCCGCAGCGCTCCGGTGGCGAGGTTCCACCGGGCCCCCGAATCGGCCAACCAACCGCCACCCGAGCGGCGGGCGACGAACAACTCGAACAGCTCGCAGGTGCCCTGTTGGACAGCGAGCACGTGCCGGTCCCCGGTTGCCCCAGCGCCACCCTCGACCGGTGCATCGAGCGGCACCGGGAACGGACCGGGATCGCTCTCGTCGCCGTGGGCCGTGTAAGTGATCGGCACCGCCGACTGGGCGGGCGATACCACGACGAACGGGATGCCATAGGCGGGGTTACTGCCGAAATCCGGGTGGAGGTTGTCGCCCCCCACGGACTGGATCGTGCTGATGATCTGCGTTGAGCGCGGGTGCAGCGGGTAGCCGCTGATGTTGGTGTTCCACGCGTTACCGACCGGGAACACCGGGCACCCGCCGATGGTGGGCCCGGGGCGTGTCAGGCGGTCGGCCGGTTCCAGCGCAGTCGCCGACCCGGGCACCGTGTCGACGGGCGGTGCCGCGGCGACGGCCACGACACCGATCAACGCGGCGGCGCACACTGCGACCGCGAACACGACGCGCGTGCGGTTAGCCACCGATCTGACTCATCGAGCGGTTGGGTCGCACGAAGTTGACCTGGTTGATCTGATGGCCGGCCCACTTCAGCCCGACGGCGCGTTGGATCTCGGCGGCAACGTCGTCGTCGGAGGCGCCGGCGCGCATCATCGCCAGCAGATTGAACTCGGTGGTGGCGAACAGACAGGTGCGGAACTGGCCGTCGGCGGTGAGCCGAACCCGGTCGCAGTCGCCGCAGAACGGCTTGGTGACGGTGGGGATGACCCCGACCGTGCCGCGCCCATCGAGGTAGCGCCAGCGGTCGGCCGGGGCAGCACCGCGGGCGGGCACCTGTTCGAGCGGGAACTCCGCAGCGAGCGCGGCGACGATCTCGTCCTGGCCAACGACGGAGTCGTTCATCCAGTGGCCGCTCGCCTCGAGGGGCATGAACTCGATGAAGCGGACCTCGACATCGTGGTCGCGTCCGAACCGGGCGAGGTCGACGATCTCGTCATCGTTGGTGCCCCGCTCGATCACCGCGTTGATCTTCACCGGGGCGAATCCAGCTTCCTTGGCCGCTTCGATGCCGTCGAGCACCCGGACGAGTTCGTCGCGGCGAGTCATCTCCAGGAATCGGTCGCGGCGCAGGGTGTCGAGGCTGATGTTGACCCGGTCAAGGCCGACCTCGCGCAACTCGTGGGCGACGAGGCGGAACGTGGCGCCGTTGGTGGTGAGCGCGAGGTTCGGCGCCCGGCCGGCAAACGGCGACGACGATGAGGCGGGCACCCGCAGACCAGCCAACTTGGCGACCAGCACAGGAAGGTGAGCGCGTACCGTTGGCTCGCCACCGGTGAGCCGCAACCCATCGACCTCGAACCGCTCGACGAAGATCCTCGCGAGCCGCACGATCTCTTCGAACGACAACACATCGGCCCGCGGCAACCACTTCATCCCCTCTTCCGGCATGCAGTAGGTACAGCGGAAATTGCACCTGTCGGTGACCGAGATGCGCAGGTCACGAATCGTGCGTCCGAACGAATCGACGAGATCCACTCGCTCAGCCTACCGACAGCACGATCACGTCGACCTGCCCGCCAACCGGAACCCCGTCGCCATTGGGCAGCACCGCGAGCGCGGTGGCCGACGCGGTGGCCGCCAGCTGGTGGCTGCCCTGCCCGCCAACCGAGCGCACGTGATAGCGCCCGTCCGGCCCGAACGAACCACTCACCCGGGCGTAGTGGGTCTTGCCATCGGGCCGGCGGGTCAACGCTTCCGCGGCAACGCCAACGATGCGCAACCGATCGATGACCGGCCTGCCGAGCATGGTCTGCAAGGCGGGGCGGGCAAACAACTCGAAGCTGACCATCGAACTGACCGGATTGCCGGGCAGCCCGAACACGGGGACCTGCCGCCCGCCCCCGTCATCGAGCATGCCGAACGCGAACGGCTTGGCCGGCTTGATCGCGATCTGCATCCACGCCATGTCGGCGATGGTGGACAGCACGGCTTTGACCACGTCGTAGTCGCCCATGCTGACCCCGCCACTGGTGACGATCGCATCGCACTCCGCCGCTGCTCGGCGCAACACCGCTTCGAGCACGGCCTCGTCGTCACGGACGACCCCATAGTTGATTGCCTCACATCCGGCGGCGGCAACCAACGCGAGGAGCATCGTCTTGTTGCTCTCGCGGATCTGGCCTGGCGCAAGCGTCGAGCCGTCGTCGATCAACTCGTCGCCGGTGGACAGCACCGCCACGCGCGGCGTACGGGTCACCTCGACCTCGCGGACGTTGATGCTGGCCAGCACTCCGAGGATCGCCGGGGTCACCACGGTCCCGGCGACGAACAACGTGTCGCCGGTGCGCACATCGTCGCCAGCGTCGCGCACCGCGTCAGCGGCGCGCACGGACCGCTTGACCAGTACGACATTGCCGTCGTGTAGCCGTTCGGTGTCCTCCACCATCACCGCCGCGTCGGCGCCGGCGGGCATCGGGGCACCGGTCATGATCCGGATCGCCTGGCCGGCTCCGACGGTGAGGTTGCTGGCCGCGCCGGCGGCCACCTCGTCGATCACCGCGAGCTCCACCGGCACAGAGGCGGTGTCGGCGGCACGCACTGCGTACCCGTCGACCGCCGAGTTGACGAACGGCGGCACGTCCTCGCCGGCGACCACCGCCCCGAGCAGCACCGAACCAACCGCATCCGACAACGCGATCGTCACCGCCGGCAGGGCACGCACCCGGTCGAGCACGTACTGGCGGGCCTCGCTTTCGTGAATCACAGCCGTACCGTATCGGGCTGCGCCGGGCCGGTGAACTGCGGGCACACTGGGCGGGTGAGCTCGTACCTGCCTTTTTCAGCTGACGGTCATGACGCCGCGTGGACCACCTGGGACGGCGAGGGCACCGAGCAGCTCACGGTGCGGTGGGAGAACGAGGGCTGGACCGCATCAGGCGTGGTCGGACGCGAAAAGGTGCAGTACGTGATCCGCCTGTCGGCATCGTGGCAGGTCCGCCAGTTCCTGCTGTTTCGCGACCTCGACGAGCCCGACCTGTGGCTGGCCACCGACGGGACGGCGCGCTGGGGTGAGATGAACGGTGCGCACCGGGTGGAGCTCGACGGGTGCTACGACATCCACTTGCCGATCACACCATTCACGAACACCCTGCCGATCCGTCGTCTGCCGCTCCTCGATGGCGATTCGGCCGAGTTCCCGGTCGTGTACGTCGATGTCGAGACGCTCGAAGTGCGACCCGATCTACAGCGCTACACCCGCCTCGGCACGCACCGCTGGGGTTTCACCCAACTCGAGACCGGTCGATCGCAGGAGTTCGACGTCGATGAACACGGTCTCGTTGTCGACTATCCCGCGCTGTTTCGCCGGGTGCACTGACCGGGCGCTCGCCCGCTGTCAGAGGGATTTCGCAGCCAGCCACTCGCGCAGCTGCGGACCCATTCGCTCGTCGACGAGGCCGATCTCGATCACTGCGGTCAGCCACCCGAACGGATTGCCGGTGTCGTAGCGCAACACGTTGCTGGCCACCCCGTGGAACGGGCTGCGCAGGGCCTGGGCCTGGAGCGCATCGGTGAGTTGGATCTCGCCGCCGGCACCCGGGGTGACCTTGGCGATCTCGTCGAACACGTCGGGGGTCAGCACGTAGCGGCCAATGATGATCAGGTTGCTCGGCGCGTCGGCGGGCTTGGGCTTTTCGACCATCCCCTTGATGCCGATCACTCCGTCGTTGCCGAGCGTGCCGACCGGGTCGATCACCCCGTACGCGCCGACCTGATCGTGGGCCACCTCTTTCAACCCGACCACGCTGCCGCCCGTTGATTCGCACAGCCGCGCCATCTGGTCGAGCAGCGACGACGAACCCATCAACTCGTCGGGCAGCAACACCGCGAACGGCTCGTCACCCACCGCCACCCTGGCGCAACCGACAGCATGACCAAGGCCGAGGGCCTGATCCTGGTAGGCGAAGCTGACCTTGACGTCGCGCCCGATCGATTCGAGCCGGTCGGCCATCCCCTCACGCCCCGACGAGCGCAGCTTGGCGATCACCTCGGGCTGGGGTTGGAAGTAGGCCTCGATCGCCGGCTTGGCGTGGCTGGTGACGATTACCATGTGATCGACCCCGGCACCGACAGCTTCATCGATGATCAGTTGCAATGCCGGTGTGTCGATGATCGGCAGCAGCTCTTTGGGGACAGCCTTGGTGGCCGGCAGGAAACGGGTTCCCATCCCGGCGGCAGGCACGACAGCAGTGTGGACACGCATGGGGCCGCATCATATTGACGCGCCGCCTGCTCTTCTGTGCCGTTGGGCACCATCGCCGGTACTCTTTAGCACTCGAAACACTCGACTGCTAACAGCCTTCGCCCGCTCCGGTGCCGAAGCCTCATCTGCGGAGCACCGATGCCCACGTACGTCTACAAGTTCACCGAAACCGGCGAAACCGTCGAGGTTCAGCAAGCCTTCAGCGACGATTCACTCACCGAAGCCGTCCACCCGGCCAGTGGTACGACGATGACCGTCAAGAAGGTTTTCACCCCCGTCGGGGTCACGTTCAAAGGCGGCGGGTTCTACAAGACCGACAGTCGCGGCGG
>JANOKQ010000993.1:0-6287 GCA_031419375.1 Acidimicrobiaceae bacterium | reverse complement strand
GATGCGGGCGCTGATGATGTCGTACCCGGTGGCGATGCTCGCCGCGCTGGTGTACTTCGGCGAGCACTGGGTGATCGACGGCCTGGTGTCAGCCGCAATCGTCGGCGGCACGTTCTGGTTCTGGAACTGCGTCGAATCCCTTCAGCGGCAACGCCGCGCCGGTCGCGCCATGGCAGCGCTCGAGACGCTTGGCTCGGGTTTGGATGCGGCCGGTGCGGGGGCCGTCGACCCACCAGCTCCGGCACGGCGGCGGCTGGTGCCGCCCGCGGTGCTGTTGGACCGGTCGTTTCTCGAAGCGATCGCCAACCCCACCCATCTGCGCCACGAGAACGTGGCCGGTGAGTACCGGCGGCTGGTTGAGGAGTTCGCCGCCGGTCGGATGCGGCTGATGGCGCGCAGCGATCACCTGCCGCAGGTCAGCACGGCTGCCGCTCCAATCCCGCTCGTGCATGCCGTTGTGGCCCCAGTCGACACCGTTCACGTCGCCGCCCAACACCGCCGCCAAGCTCGACGGCTCCATCAGCCGACCGAGGCGGACGGCGACCGCGATTCGGACGCCTGGCTATCGCTGGTGGTGATGCGCCGTGCGAACATCGGTCTTCACCGATCCGATCGGGTGGGTGCGACGCTGACTGCAACAGTCAGACAATCACCAGTCGAACCGATGCACCGAGGGTCGACAGCAGTTGCCGGAGATCGGTCGGGTCAGAGGTGAGCAGAGCAATGGCATCGCTGCGTGACCGCGCGGCCGCAATGACGGCAACAGAGGCGTCGACGATGTCAGACGTCTTGGCCTGTCCGCACAGCAGGCCAGTGGCGCGTGCGAGCGGGCCGTCCAACGGAACCTCTTCGCAGTGTGACAGCGCTCGTGCGAGCAGGGCTTGACGCCTGCCGTCGCGCCACGCCTGAGCGATAGCTGCTGCTGGCACGGAGATCTCGGCTGCATCGTCGGCGGCGTTGCGGAGCATCGCCCAGACGGAGCGATCGTTGCGATCGAGCGCGATGAGTGCTCCGACGTCGAGGACGAATGTGGTCATCCTTCGACGCGTAAACGTGCGGCGGCAAGTTCGGTCTCGCTGAACGCGCCGCGCTCGCGTTCCCACTCGGCGATGACGTCGCGGAGTCCGCGATTGGCGAGTCGACGGCGGGCTGCAGGCTGCTCACTGAATGATTCGTTCCGGCCAGTGTCAGAGGAGGCCGGCGTAGGCGCCACCATCGATGTGCAACTGCACGCCGGTGATGAAGCGCGCGTGGTCGCTGCACAGGAACGCCACTGCGGCACCGAAATCGGCGGGATCGCCAATGACACCAGCGGGAATTCCACGTGTGGCGGCGGCGGTGTCGTTGCCGAACAACGTCGTCACCCGAGCGGTCGCGTGGAGGCCGGGCTGCACGGTGTTGACCGTCACTCCATCGGCGGCCACTTCGGTGGCAACGGTCTTGAGGAATCCGGTGACCCCGGCTCGGGCCGTGTTCGAGAGGATGATCGTGGCCATCGGCTGGCGGACCGCCAGCGAGGTGATCGCCACGAAACGTCCCCAGCGCTGCTCGCGCATGGCGGGCACGGCGGCCTTGGCCATGCCGACCACGCTCATCAGGTTCAGATCGAGCGCCGCCTGATAGGCGTCGAGCGCGGTGGATTCGAACGTCCCGGCCGGTGGTCCCCCGGCGTTGGCGACCACGATGTCGAGGCCACCGAGCGCCTCACGCGCCTGGTTCACGAAGGCCGCTCCCCCGGCGGCGTTGGCCACATCGCACACGAGCGGGATGCAGCCATGCCCGATCCGCTCGGCCGCCTCGTCGATCCGGTGGCGGTCGCGGCCGCAGATCGCCACGGCCACCCCTTCGTCGGCAAGCGCTTTGGCCGAGGCAAACCCGAGCCCGCCAGAAGCCGCCGCTACTGCCGCACGCCGTCGTGAGATTGCAAGATCCATGCCAGCGACCGTACCCGACCGGCATCACGCGCCCCCGACGGACCAGCACCGGGCCGCAGCATGGAGCGACCGATTGTCGACAAACACACAGCCACGGTGGCTTTCTCGACACGCCACCGCTCCACCGCGGCCGGAGCAGGGTTAGGTGGGGGGGTTAGGTGAGGGGTTCGAAGCGGTAGCCCATACCGGAGTCGGTGACGAAGTGGACGGGGCGGGCGGGGTCGCGCTCCAGCTTTCGGCGGATGTGGGCCATGTGTACCCGCAACAGGTTGGGGTCGGGGTCATAGGTGGGGCCCCACACCGAAGTCACCATCTGCCGGTAGGTGATCAGCCGGCCGGGGTGGCGAACCAGGTGCTCCACCATCGACCACTCAGTCGGCGTGAGCCGCACTTCTGTTCCGTCGGCGATGTACGCCCGGTGTCCGACGAGATCGAGGTGGAACCCGGTGGCGACTACCTCCGCCACCTCGTCGGTGCCATCGCTGGCCCGGCGGCCGACAGCACGGATGCGGGCCAGGAGCTCGGCCATCCCGAACGGCTTGGTGACGTAATCGTCGGCGCCGGCATCGAGCGCATGCACCTTCGAGCGTTCCTCGTCGCGAGCGGTGAGCACGATGATCGGGACGTTCGTCCACCCGCGCAGTGCCTCGATCACCATCATCCCGTCCATGCCTGGTAGGCCGAGATCGAGCAACACCACGTCAGGGTGCTCCGACGCGGCAACGGTCAGTGCCTGCTCACCGGTCGCGGCCTCGTACACCTCGTGGCCGCGGGCACCGAGGTTGAGGCTGAGCGCGCGGCGGATCTGGGGTTCGTCGTCGACCACCAGGATCTTCACGACACGACCGGGTGCTCGCTGGACGCGACGAGTGCGAGGGTGACGGTGAGGCCGCCTCCAGGGGTGTCATCGAACACGACTGACCCGCCGCAGGCCGCCACGAAACCCTGAGCGATCGACAGGCCGAGCCCCACACCGTCGCCAGACGATGTATCCCCGAACCGCTGGAACGGGGCGACGACCTGGTCGCGTTGCGCCACCGGAATGCCGGGACCCCGGTCGATGATGCACACGTGCACGCGGTCACCGACCGAACCGGCGGTGATCCGCACGGGGGACGAACCACCGTGGCGGATCGCGTTGCTCACGCAGTTGGCCACGCTGCGTTCCAGCAGGGCCGAATCGCCGCGCACCAGCAGCACCGCTGGCGGAACGTCAACAACGACGTTCGCTGCAGCCGGACCGAGGCTGTCGAGTGCCTGCGCCACCACGTCGGCCACGTCGACGTCGACGATCTCCACGGCCACGGCTCCGATCTGCAGCCGGCTGGCATCGAGCAGGTTGCCCACCAAACGGTTCAGCCGGTCGGTTTCCTCGTCGACAGTGACGAGCGCCTCCGTCACCTGCGCGGGTGTCCAATCGACATCACCATCGAGGAGGCCGGACACCATCGCCTTGATCGATGCGAGCGGCGTGCGGAGGTCATGCGAGACAGCGCGCAACAGTGCAGTGCGGACCGCGTCGACCTCTGCCAACTGTGTTGCCTCGGCTGCCTCGCGCACCAAGTGTTCGGTATCAATGGCAACGGCCAACTGATCGACGAGGGCGTTCAACACCCGCCGGTCGTCGGTTGACAGTGTGCGCCCAACGAGGCGTAGCCGATGCCGGGTACCGGTAGCACTCGCATCTGCAGCACCCGCGACGGCAGCGTCGGTGGAGCGCGGGTCACCACCGATTGGCCACACGAGCGTGGAGCTCGTCGAGGAGGCGGCGACGTCATCCACGTTCGGCGACAAGGCATCATTCGCTAGGGCACGAGCGGGGGCCGTGGCGATGACGACCCAACCGTCGGTGGTGTACCGGTCGATCGTGACGCTGCGCAACCCGAACGTCGTGCGCAGCAACTCGACCAGGCTCGGGAGCGGATCGGGATTCGCCGCGAGCGTTGCGGTCGCCCTGGCGAGCGCCTCCGCTTCCAACCGGGCGCGCTGCGCCTCGACGGCTCGACGGCCGGCGAGATCGACCAGCGACCCGACGGTGATCGCCACCAGCACGAATACCACCAACGAGACGATGTTCTCGGGCTCGGCAATGGTGAACGTGTGGATCGGCTCGACGAAGAACAAGTTGACCAACAGCGATGCCGCAACCGCGGCGATCCCGGCCACCACCAGACCACCGACAGCCGCAATCGCCAGTACGAGCGCCAGGAACAACAACAGCTCCGTCTCGAGCGACAGCGACGAGCGCGCCGCAGCCATCACCGCCGTCAGCGCCGGAAGCCCCAGCAACGTGAGCAACCATGCACCCGTCACCCGGCGGCGGTCAACCAGGCCGGCACCGCTACGACGCGAATGCAGACGTTCGGGCGACGACTCGGCGGCGATGACGTGCACGTCGATCCCACCGGCAAGACGGGCGACCCTGGCGATGAACGAGCCGTGGAGCATCTCGTACACACGGCTCCGGCGGCTCGCCCCGAGCACGAGCTGAGTGGCCTTGTGCGTGTGGGCGAACGCCACGAGGCTCTCCGCCATGGACGCGCCGGCGACGGCGTGCACGGTGCCGCCCAGCTCCTCGACCAGCCGGCGCTGCGCGGCGAGGTGCTCCCCGTCCGACGATCGCAGGCCGTCGTCGGAGGTGACGTGCACACCGATCAGGTCGCCACCAACGCGGCCGACCATGCGCGACGCCCGCCGGATCAACAATTCACCACCGGGGCCACCGGTGATCCCCACCACCACCCGTTCGCGTGTCTCCCACGCGTCGGTGATCCCCTGGGCATCGAGGTAGGACGCCAGTGATTCCTCCACCCGGTCGGCCACCCACAGCAGCGCCAACTCGCGCAGGGCGCCGAGGTTGCCGGGACGAAAGTAGTTCGACAGCGCCGCGTCGATGCGTTCCGGTGGATAGATGTTGCCGTGCGCCATCCGCCGCCGCAGCGCTTCTGGCGACATGTCGACCAGTTCGATCTGGTCGGCCCGGCGGACAACGGCGTCGGGCACGGTCTCGCGTTGCACGGTCCCGGTGATCCGGCCGATGACGTCATTGAGCGATTCGAGGTGCTGGATGTTAAGTGTGGCGATCACGTCGATGCCGGCGTCGAGCAGCACCTCCACGTCCTGCCAGCGTTTGGCGTTGCGGCTCCCCGGAGCGTTCGTGTGCGCGTACTCATCGACGAGTACCACCTGTGGCTGGCGGCGCAGCAACGCATCGAGATCCATCTCCTCGACCACCGTGCCGCGGTACTCCACGCGCTGGCGCGGCATCACCTCGAGGGCTCGGATCTGTGCGCTCGTGTTCTCCCGGCCATGGACCTCGACGATGCCGACCACAACGTCGGTGGTGCGCTGAGCGCGGCGCCATCCTTCGTTCAGCATCGCGTAGGTCTTGCCGACGCCTGGCGATGCCCCGAGGTAGATGCGCAGCGTGCCTCGCGCCATGACGGTCAGTCTGCCAGCGTCCCCGCGCCGACAGGGCCGATCTCATCGAGGGCGATGTTCAACACGAGCACGTTCAAGCCGGGTTCGCCGTGCACGCCGAAGTTGCGGTCGTCGGCATTATCGGCGGCGAGCGCGTCCACTACAGCCAGCTCCAGCAGCGACACCGCGACCACGACCATCGCCACCAGAACGGCCGGTGGCGCCATCGCCGGAGATGATCCGGTCACACCAGCCGATGTATGCGATACACATGCCGACGAACGACACGATCACGCCGACCAGAACGACGTCTGTCATGAGAGCGCTATTGAGGGGTGAGAGTTTGGTGAAGGATGTGGTAACGGCGGGAACCGGTCAGCGCGGCACGAGCGGTCGCATCGCAACCGAGCGCGAATTCGACCTGATCGGCGAAGACCATCGCGGCGCGGCGGTCGATGGTGACCGACCCTTGGCCAGGGCGGGGTGTGAGGACCAGCTCTTCATCGTGATTCGGCGCCCGAAGGTGCACCACCGCCCCCGTCTCGGGCACCACCAGGAGGTGGTTCGCGGCAGGGTCACCCGGCTCCCAGCGCTGGCGAGAAATGGCCGGCAGCGACGAGCGGCCGGTGTGTTCGAGGCGAACATCGATCAGCGCCAGTTGGGCGGCTGCGGCGAGCACCGAGATGTCCCAGACCTGCAACGCCGACCTGCCCGACGCCAGAGCGTCGCGGAGTTGATCGCGCGCACCATCGGCGTCGACACCTCGTTGGATGACGCGAGCATGGCGGACCCGCAGCGCCGTGATCGCGCTGATCGCGAGCCCGAGCGCAGCAAGCAACGCCACCGACACCAGATCCGAGCCTGCCGTAATGCGCAGTGACCGCAACGGTTCGGTGTGGAAGTAGTTGAGCGACAGAGCGGCAACGATCGACG
>JANOKQ010000992.1:0-3359 GCA_031419375.1 Acidimicrobiaceae bacterium | reverse complement strand
CGCCCCCCCCCCCCTCGCCCCCCGCCCCCCGTTGTTGGGCGCTGCCCCTTTGCGCGGGGGTATCCCCGTCGTCGCCCTAGGCCTCCCCCCCGGGGTCGGGGGCGCAGTCCATCAGGGCAGCAGCGTCGCGCAGTTGCCGATCGAGGCCGGTCACCAGGTTGGCAACATGTGGGTCCGGGGTGTCGCCGCGGGCTTCGCCGAGGCGTCGGGTGATTGATCGGAACGTGATCGCCAGATCGCTGGGGGAGGAGCCGCTCATGCGGCCAATGTACCCATCCCCGGCTACACGTAGCCCTCCCGCCGATGTAGCCGGTCGTGGGCTAGCCTGAGTGACGCATGTTCGACGGAAAGTTCCGTACCACGGTCGATCGGGCGGTGAAGCCGATCGGCAACGGCCTGCGCCGTACCGGTCTTTCGGCAGACCACCTCACCATCGTCGGTCTTGTCGTCGCGGTGGGTGCGTCGGTGGCGATCGGCGTCGGCTACCTGCGGCTCGGCCTGCTGCTCGTCATCTTGGCCGCTCTGCCCGACCTGTTTGACGGCGCGCTGGCCAAGGCATCGAACACCACCAGTCAGCGTGGCGCATTCTTCGATTCGGTGATCGACCGGGTCACTGATGCGCTGCTGTTCGGTGGTGTCGCCTGGTACTTCGCTTCCGAGGAATCGCCGCACCTGTCGCTGCTGCCGTTCGCGATCATGGGGGCCAGTTCCGTGATCTCCTACCAACGTGCCAAGGCCGAGTCGCTGGGGCTCGACGCCAAGGGCGGGATCATGGAACGGGCCGAGCGGATCATCCTGTTCTGCCTGGGGCTGCTGGTCCCGCCGCTACTCATCCCGATCCTGTGGATCATGCTGGTGCTGACGCTTGTCACCGCCGTGCAACGCTTCGTGAAGGTCTGGAAGCAGGCCGGTGTCGCCCCGGTCACGGCCGCCAAGATCGAGATGCGCCGCCGCCGCCGCCACAGCCGTCGGGTGGTACGCACTGAGCGCCGCCGCACGCGGATCTCGCGTCTCAGCGGCCAAGCCCGGCGCGACCAGTAACCCGCTGTGGCCGACGATCCCCGGCAGCGCCTCACCGACGCAGCCACGGTCGGTACCTACCGGCTTGGTTCGCTCGCGGCGAAGCTGATGCCCGGCCCGCTCGCAATCGCAGCAGCGGCGTCGCTCGGTTTCGGGGCCAGCTTCGCGAGCCCGGCGCGGCGGGAGATGTTCCAACGCCATCTCCGCAGGGTGAATCCGACGATGGGGCGTACGGCAATGCGCCTCGCCACGCAGACCGCGTTCGACAGCTACGCGCAGTACTACATGGAGAGCTTCCGGCTGCCGTCGCTGTCCAAACGCACCGTCGAACGCGGGTTCTCGACCGAGGGTTACCACCACATCACCGAGGGCCTGGAGCGTGGCAACGGCGTGATCCTTGCGTTGCCGCATCTCGGGGGATGGGAGTGGGCCGGCCGATGGATGACCGATCAGGGCCACAAGCTCACGGTCGTGGTCGAGCCGATCGAACCTCCGGAGCTGTTCGAGTGGTTCGCTGCGCTGCGCCGCGACCTGGGGATGAACGTGGTGCCGCTCGGGCCAAGCGTGGCCGGCGTGGTGCTGAAGGCGCTACGGGCCAACGAGGTGGTGTGCCTGCTGTGCGATCGTGACATCGACCGCTCGGGCGTCGATGTGGAGTTCTTCGGCGAGCGGACCACCCTGCCGGCAGGCCCGGCCACGCTCGGTATCCGCACCGGCGCAGCGATCTTGCCGACGGGCGTGTACTTCACGCCGCGCTACAACGGCCACCACGCGATCGTGCGTCCGCCACTGCCGATGGAACGCCACGGTGGCGGCCTGCGCAACGACGTGGCCAGGGTCACCCAACTCCTCGCCGCCGAGTTGGAGTTCCTCATCCGCCGAGCCCCCGACCAATGGCACCTCTTTCAGCCCAATTGGCCGTCCGACCCTGGTTATGGCGACTGACCTGGTATGGAGTGACCGGCACGCCGACATGATGGCGTTGTGCCCATCCTGCTCGGCGAGCCGCGAGCGGACTGCTGGCTGACGTTTTCCGTTCTCACGTACGTCGCTCATCCGCGTCACCCCGCCGCCGGTCGCACGTGGAAGCACGACCGCCCGGCTGCGCGCCGCCCTGACAGCGATGATGCGATGATGCGGTCATCGACGGCCGCACGAGGCGCCGCCGATCGCTTTCCGTCAGGCCCGCCCACGGTGGACGAAGCCAGGTCGCGGCTGGTTATCCAGCCCCGTACCCGCGTTGTCCCCCCGAGCCCAACTGTCGGGCTCGAGCGGTCAGGTCAGAGGGGCCTAATGGGACTCGACCGGCTGGAAGTGTCAGGCTGGTTCCGAGCCGCTGGCCGGTGAGCACTGCAGCCGCCAGGAACTTGATTCCTAGGGTTGGATCGTGCCCCGGCCGGTTGGTGGGGATGCCTGTAGCGCTCATGGGGTGTGGTGCCGATGGGCACTGATCCATTAGGTCGCCGCCGGGGGTTCTCTGGCTCGGATCGAACCGACCGGAAGGAGCAATCGAGATGACAGTGTTCATGGGCGATGATTGGGCTGAGGACCATCACGACGTGTATCTGATGACCGAAGACGGTAAGAAGCTGGCGGGCCGCCGGCTACCCGAAGGTCTCGATGGGATCCGCGTGTTCCACGAGCTCGTCGCTGATCACATTGTCGACCCGGCGGAGGTGATCGTCGGAATCGAGACCGATCGCGGCTTGTGGGTCACGGCGTTGGTCGCGGCCGGCTATCAGGTATACGCGATCAACCCGCTGGCCGCGTCGCGCTATCGGGATCGGCACAACGTTGGCGGCGCCAAGCCGGATCCGGGTGACGCGAAGATGCTCGCCGATGTGGTCCGCACCGACCGTCACAACCACCGCCAGATCGCTGGCGACACGCCACAGGCGGAGGCGATCCGAATCATGGCCAGAGGACATCGGAACCTGATCTGGACCCGGAACCGCCAGACCAACGCGCTACGTAGTGCACTGCGCGAGTACTACCCGGCAGCGCTCGAAGCGTTCCCTGACCTTGCCGATCGCGACTGCCTGGCGGTGTTGACGAAAGCGGCGACACCGGCGGCTGGCGCTGGTTTGACGCTCGGTCAGATCCAAGCCGCTTTGAAGCGTGGCGGCCGGCGACGCAACATCGACCGACGTGCCGGTGAGATCCAGACCGCGTTACGCACCGCCCAGCTCGCGTCCCCGGCGGCGGTTGCTGACGCGTTTGCCGCGACCACCCGAGCCGCAGTCGCGATCATCGCCGAACTCAATCGACAGATCGTCCAGCTCGAGGCGACGATGACGACAAGTTTTGAGCAGCACCCGGACTCCGACATCTACCATTCC
>JANOKQ010000991.1:0-3651 GCA_031419375.1 Acidimicrobiaceae bacterium | reverse complement strand
GTCACGGTTGCCGGGGAACACGCCCGCGTTGAGGTCGGTCACGCCGATCGAATCGAGCTCGGCGAGTTGGTCACGGACCTCGGCCTCGGGGCCCACGATGGCAAGATCCTTCGGGCCGCCAACACCTTCGATGTCCATCATCGCCCGGTAGCTCGGCAACGTGTTGTACACCGCGAACACCTCCTCGGCGCGGGCCCGGGCGGCATCGACATCGTCGGTCACGCACACCGGCAGCGCGGCCACGACACGCGGCTCGGGACGGCCGGCATCGGCGGCGGCTTGGCGCAGCGTGGGGATGATGTGCTCGCGCAAGGTCTTCGGACCCACGCACCACGTCGAGGTACCGTCGGCGAGTGCACCGGTCACACGGAGCATCTGCGCGCCGAGTGCGGCGACGAGCACCACCGGGCGCGAACCGCCAGCGACGGTGATCGCGCCGTGCACCTGGAACTCCTCGCCGACGAAACCGATCGGGCGGCCCTCGAGTAGCGGCATCATCACCGACAGGTACTCGCGCAGGTGCCGGACCGGCTTGGAAAACGACAGGCCCCACATCGACTCGACCACGATCTGATGTGACAACCCGATCCCCAAAGCCAGCCTGCCTCCGGTCGCGGCCTGCACGGTGAGCGCCTGCTGCGCGTGCATCATCGGGTGGCGCGGGTAGGTGGGCACCACCGCCGTGCCGAGCTCGATCCGCGGCACCTCACGACCAACGATGGCAAGCACCGTGAGCGTGTCGTGGCCGAAGATCTGCGGCACCCAGAACGAGTGCAGACCGTCGGCTTCGACCTCGGCCGCCTCGCCGATCACTTCATCGATCGTGCCGGTGTTGATCGCATTGCCCATGATTCCGATTCGCATCGGCGCACCGTACCGCTCCGCCGCCGGTCGCCGGTCATGGGAGCCGGTCATGGGAGCCGGTCATGGGACCGGGCGCACATCGGGCTCAGGCCAGGTTGGGTTCGGCAGCAAGATGAGACAGATGGGGGAATATTGGCGACGTCACACCCCAGGCGCAGGATGTGTTCATGGCTGAGCGGGACGCCGGTGAAGCCAATGTGGATCTGACGCCGGCGGTGTCGTGGTCGGCGTACTCGTTGCGTAAGCAGTTCAACGTCGTGAAAGCCGAGGTCGCCCCGTGGTGGCGTGAGGCGGCCAAGCACGCATTCGACACGGGGATCACTCAGGCAGCGGTGGCGTTGAAGAACTGGTCGGACTCCAAGCACGGGAAGCGAAAGGGTGCGCGGGTCGGGTTCCCGTCGTTCCGGTCGAAGCGGCGCCCGATGCAATCCGTGTCGTTCGTCGAGTTGAACCACCAACTCTCATGGCTGAACGCGTCCCGTCATGCTGTCCGTCTGATGCTCCCCCAGGCCCTCGTACAGTCGAAGGACCAGCACGTGCGACGAATGGCGCAGCAGCTGGTGTGGATCCACACGGTCGAGTCGACCCGTCGTCTGTTCCGCCTGGTCGAGCAGGAACGAGCAACCATCCAGAAGGTCACATACTCGTATCGGGGTGGCCGGTGGCAGGTGTCGTTTCAGGTGCGCTACGACCTCGCGCGCCCACCAGTTCCGAAGCCGCAACAGCAGCTGGGTGGCGTCATCGGTGTCGATGTCGGCCTGAAACATCTGGCGACACTGTCCCGACCGGTTGTCGGGCTCACCGACGATGACGGGCACATTACCAACCCGAGGGTCCTGCATCATCAAGATGCGGCTGCTGCGGCGTGCCGATCGGAAGCTCTCGCGTGTGAGAAAGGCTCGAAGCACAGTGTGAAGCTCGCCCAACGCCGCGCCCGACTCCAGGGTCAGGTTGCCAAGACCCGAGCTCTACACCTGCACCGGGTGTCGAACGTGCTCGCCGGCTCGTTCGACGTGGTCGCCATCGAAGACCTCGCCATCAAGGCAATGAGCCATCGCAAGCGTCGCCTCGGGCGTGCGCTTGCTGACGTGGCGCTCGGTGAGCTGCGGCGTCAGCTCGCCTACAAGTCCGCCGACCACGGTCACCGTCTGGTGCCGTGGGTCGGTTCTATCCGTCGTCGAAGACATGCTCGTCGTGTGGTGCAGTGAAAGCCAAGCTGGCACTCCACGAACGAGTCTTCGACTGCGACACCTGCGGCACCCAGCTGGACCGGGACGTCAATGCCGCGCACAACATCGCCGCCGAAGCGCTCCGCCTCGACGGTCTACAAGGGTCCACCAACGGTGGTGTCGCCGGGCTACGACCGGAGACACGAAACGCTGACTCGAAATTGCCTAAGTCCATGCAGGGTGACCTGCTGGCAGCGGTCGCCTGAGAGCAGAACCGCAAAGCACTTCGGTGCGTCAGACGCGGACGAGCCACCGGCAACGGTGGCCAGTTCGACTGCGAGAACGACGGAGGATTTCCCCCCATCGTCTCATCTTGCTGTCGAACCTAGGCCAGGTCGACGAGCTCCAACCAGTCGCGACTGAAGTAGTCGATCTGCCCATCGGGCATCAACAGCACCTTGGTCGGTTTCAGCTGTTCGACGAACTCCGAGTCGTGGCTGACGAAGATGATGCTGCCCTTCCAACTGGTGAGCGCGTCGGCCACCGATTGGCGGCTGGGCGGGTCGAGGTTGTTGGTCGGCTCGTCGAGCAGCAACAGGTTGTTGCGGCCGACCATCAGCATCGCCAGCGCGAGCTTGGTCTTTTCGCCACCCGACAGCGTGCCGCTTTCCTGGTACACCTTCTCGCCGGAGAGGCCCATCATGCCGAGCAGGCCACGAAGCTGGGTTTCGGTGAGCTGCACGTCGGGCGGCACTGCCGAGCGGATGTTGGCCAGCAGTGTGTCGCGGGCGGCCAGGTTGTCGTGCTCTTGTGCGTAGTAGCCGACGTTGACGTGGTGGCCGAACTCGAACTGACCCAGGTTCGCCGTGGTCTCGCCGGCGAGGATGCGCAACAAACTGGTCTTGCCCGCACCGTTGAGGCCGAGCACCAACAGGCGTTCACCACGGCCGAGGTCGAAGGTGACATCTTCGAACACCGCAGGACCGCCGTAGGCCTTGGAGAGCCCTGCGGCCTTGATGACGGTGACACCGCTCGCCGGCGGGTCGGGGAAACGAACGCGCAGCGCCTTGTCGCCGGCGCCTGCGTGAACGCGTTGCGATTCGAGGCGGGCGATCTGCTTTTCCTTGCTGTGGGCCATCGCCGCCTTGGTGGCCTTGGCCCCGAAGCGGTCGACAACGGTTTGCAGGCGGGCGATCTCCTTGCTCTGCAACGCGGCCTTGCGGGTCAACCGTTCCTCATCCAGCGCCCGCGAGGTTCGGTACTGCGTGTAGGTGCCCTTGTACTCGACAAGGTGCCCGACCGCGTCCTCGGCCGGGCGGTCGAGGTGCAGCACGCGGGTGATGGCCTCGTCGAGGAGCTCCAGGTCGTGGCTGATGACCAGCAGCGCGCCGCGGTAGCTACGCATGAACGCAAGCAGCCACTCCTTCGCGTCGATGTCGAGGTGGTTGGTCGGTTCGTCGAGGAGCAGCACATCGCTGCCGGCGAACAGGATTCGCGACAACTCCACCCGGCGGCGCTCACCACCAGACAGCACCGTGATCGGAAGTTCAAGGCGGTCAGCCTTGAGCCCCAGGCCGTTGGCGATGCTGCGCGCCTCGCTCTCGGCCGCGTACCCGCC
>JANOKQ010000990.1:0-2204 GCA_031419375.1 Acidimicrobiaceae bacterium | reverse complement strand
CACCGCCGTCGATGTGCGCCTCGACGGCCGGCGCGTGAAGCGCTTCGACGTCCCCGGCGATGGACACGAGATCGGCCAGTTGATGATCGGCGGGCCGTTTGACGTCACCGGTCGCGGTGTCACGCCGAGCCGGGCGAGGATCCTCGTCTGTTCCACGCAAGACGACGCGTGCGCCCGCACGATTCTGACCACGCTCACGCGCCGGGCGTTTCGCCGGGCGGTCTCGAGCGACGACGTCGAGCCGTTGGTTCACCTCTACCGCACCGGCCGAAGAGGCCGCGACTTCGAGGCCGGCATTCAGAACGCGATTCAGGCGTTGGTGACCTCGCCCGAGTTCCTGTTCCGCGCGGAGCAGGACCCGCCCAAGTCAGCACCGGGCTCCGCCTACCGCGTGAGCGATGTCGAACTGGCGTCGCGACTGTCGTTCTTCCTGTGGAGCAGCATTCCAGACGATCAGTTGCTGGACCTTGCCGTCGGCGGCAGGCTGAGCGACCCGGTGGTGTTCGAACGCCAGGTTCGCCGGATGTTGCAGGATCGCCGTGCGGATGCGCTGGTGACCAATTTCGCGGGGCAATGGCTGCACCTGCGCAACGTCGAGACGGTGCAGCCCGATCCGATCATCTTTCCGTTCGACGAGCAACTGCGCCAGGCGTTCAGCGACGAAACCCGGCTGCTCTTTGCGAGCATCGTCCGCGAGGACCGCAGCATTCTGGATCTGCTGAGGGCCGACTACACCTATCTCAACCAGCGGTTGGCTGAGCACTACGGCGTGAGCAACGTTTACGGGTCGCAGTTGAGGCGCGTCCTGGTCAGCGACCCCAATCGTCGAGGCCTGCTGGGACACGGCAGCATCCTGACCCTGACGTCCTATCCCAACCGAACGTCGGTCGTTCAGCGCGGAAAGTGGGTGCTCGAGAACCTGCTGGGGACCCCCCCGCCACCGCCGCCGCCCGACGTGCCCCAACTGCAGTCGAGCCGTGATGGCAAGGCGTTGACCATGCGCGAGCAAATGGAGGCTCACCGCGCCAGCCCGGCATGTTCGTCCTGCCATGCGCGGATGGATCCGATTGGATTTGCCCTCGAGAACTACGACGGCGTCGGGAAGTGGCGGACCGAGGACGCCGGCGCGCCGATCGATGCGCGCGGCACGCTTCCCGACGGCACCGAGTTTCGGGGCGGAGCGGGGTTGACCGAGTTGCTGCTGACCAGGTACAAGGACGACGTCGTGCAGACCGCGACCGAGAGGCTCCTGACCTATGCCCTCGGACGTGGCGTCGAGTATTTCGACGCACCGACGGTGCGGGCGATTGCCCGTGAAGCCGCGAAAGACGACTACCGATTTTCATCACTCGTTCTCGCCGTGACCAAGAGCAGGCCGTTTCAGATGAGGAGAGCCGAGTCATGATGTTGACCAACAAACCCCTGGCGCGTCGCACGGTCTTGCGAGGCCTGGGCGCCGCCCTGGCACTGCCGCTGCTCGATTCGATGGTGCCGACGCTGGCCTTCTCTGCCCAGGCGAAGCAACTGACCAGGTCGCCGATTCGGCTCGGCTACGTCTACACCCCCAACGGCATCATCGGCTGCTCGGCCAAGAGCCCGCGGCCCTTCATGTGGACACCGCGGACGGTCGGCGCAGACTTTGAGTTCAGCCCGACTATGAAAGCCCTCGAGCCGTACCGCAAAGACCTGGTGGCCTTCAGCGGGCTCGCCCAGGCCAATGGCCGGGCGCTTGGCGACGGCCCCGGCGATCACGCCAGAGCGACCGCCACCTTCCTCACCGGCGTGCATCCGTACAAGACCGGCGGCGCGGATTTCCGCCTGGGAGTGTCGGCCGATCAGATTGCGGCGAAGGCCTTCGGCACCCACACACCACTGGCGTCGCTCGAACTCGGCCTCGAGCAACCGCCGCTGGCCGGGAACTGCGACTCGGGCTACACCTGCGCCTACATGGCCATGTCGTGGCGTTCCGAAACCAGCCCCCTGCCCGCGGAGACCAACCCGCGCGCCGTCTTCGAGCGGCTGTTCGGTGACGACGAGAGCACCGACGCGGGGACTCGCCGTGAGCGGCTCGCCAACGACAAGAGCGTGCTCGACTACGTGAGCGGCAGCCTCACGCGCCTGCAGCGCCGGGTGGGCGCGGGCGACCGGCGCAAGCTCGACGAGTATCTCGAGTCGGTGCGCGACATCGAGCGGCGGATTCTGGT
>JANOKQ010000989.1:0-2208 GCA_031419375.1 Acidimicrobiaceae bacterium | reverse complement strand
GCGTGTCGTCCGAGTCCCTGCGTGCTACCGGTGTGTTGAGCGCCCCCCCGGGTGGGCGCTCAACACCCGGATAGGTCTCAGAACTGTCCGGTCCGTTGGCGAAACGCGAGTGGTTCGTGTCGCAGACGCGCTGTGGGAGCGCATTCGGGTCACGGATGAATGCCGGACGAGAACGGGTGGGTCACCCTGCCGTGTATGCCCGGTGATCTGATGCAGCGTCAGGTGGTCGACGGGGGTACCGTGCGGGGCCGTGGGGGTGGATGCGACGAGACCGGCATCGGTGGTGATCCGTCCCGAGTTCGACGGCAGCGCCCGACCATTCCACATCATCACGGATGAACAGTGGGACCGGGCCTGGGAAGCGCCGATGCGCGACGTGATCGCGCAAATGCAAGCCGCGTTCCACGCGGGCGCGCGACGGATCGTCATCGTCGTGCCGACCACAGCGATGTCGGGCGGATCGTGCTACGCGCACATGGCTGCGCCGGCGGAGGGCATCCGCCTCCTCGTCAAGTCGGCTGCCCGTCAATGGGGCAGTGCCGGGGTCACGGTCAACGCTGTCGCTCTCAGCCCCGATGGCTTTCTCGACGAACCTGATCTGGCCGGACCGACGTCGCTGGCCCCGGCGGCGCTGCCCACCAACGACGCATCCGCGCTGATCGAGTTCCTGTGCAGCGGCGCGTCCGGTGACGTGACCGGCCAGACGATCGTGGTCGACGGCGGGGTGTGGATGTGAGCGGCAGGCTGGAGGGCCGGGTGGCCATCGTCACCGGGGCCGGCCAAGGGGTTGGTGAGGGCATCGCTCGGCGCCTCGCCGCCGAGGGCGCGCACGTGGTCGTCGCCGCACGGCGCGCTGCGACCGGTGAGCCCGTTGCCGCGTCGATCGTTGCCGCTGGCGGGTCGGCAGTGTGCATCGAGACCGACGTCACCGAGCGGGCCAGTGTCGAAGCGTGTGTGCGCGACACGACCGACCGTTTCGGAGCCCTGCATGTGATGGTGCACAACGCATTCACTGGCGCGATCGGTCACCGCCTGGAAGACACCGTCGTCGAGCGGCATTGGGAGGCGATGTCGCGCACCGCCGTGTGGGGCTCGTTCTACTGCGCACAATCCGCATACCCGCACCTCGTTGCTGCGGGCGCACAGGGCCGGCTGATCCTCGTCACCTCACCGTCGGGGGTGGAGGGCAGCGCCAACATCCCGCTGTACTCGTCGGTCAAGGGTGCGCAGCGGGCGATTGCCAAGAGCCTCGCCCGCGAATGGGGCCAGCATGGCATCACCGCGAACTGCATCGCCCCGGTGGCCGGCAGCCCGGCCCTTGTCACCGCCTTCGAACGCAACCCGGCATTGCGTGAAGCGATCGAGGCGCGCACGCCGCTCGGACGGGTTGGCGACATCACCGACGACATTGGCTCGGTCGCGATGTTCCTCGCCAGCGACGACGCCGGCTACGTCACCGGGCAGACCATCGTCTGCGACGGCGGATCGTTCCTGGGCCTGTGACGCCGCACCTATGAACCACCAGAATCGGAGACGCTCATGATTCGTCTGATCACCATGTTGAAGCGCAAGCCCGGCACGACCCACGACGAGTTCCTGCACCACTGGCTCACCGTCCACGGTCCCCTGATCGCCAACAGTTCTGCGGCCAACTACGTGCTGGGCTACGAGCAGCACCCAAGCGTGTGGCCAACCGACGCCGGCGCGACGGAGCCCGAGTGGGACGGCGTGACGATCCAAGTGTTCGAGTCGGTGCGCTCGTTCTGGGCACATACCGCCGAGGCGGATTTCCCGGCGATGCAGGACGACATCGTCCGCTTCCTCGATCCGTCGGCGCTGGCTTGGACGCTTGTCGAGGTGCCGGCGATCGTGATCGGCCGAACCCCGGCAGACGACGGGAGCCCCACTATCTGACGCACCGTCAGATTTGGCTACGGCAGATTCGGCTACGGTCACCCTGATGATCCCGCAGATCGAGCTTGGCACGCTGTTGTTCACGATGGTGGAACCCCACCGCAGTCACGAGGTTGAGTACAACCGCTGGTACGAACACGATCACTTCTACTCGGGCTGCATGGTCGGCGCCGACACCTTCGCCGGTGACCGCTTCGTTGCCACCCGGCGGCTGAAGGACCTGCGCTACCCGGCCGTGACCCCCATGACTCCCGACCCGTCGACCGGTTCGTACCTGGCGATCTACTGGGTGCT
>JANOKQ010000988.1:0-5659 GCA_031419375.1 Acidimicrobiaceae bacterium | reverse complement strand
CATGACGCCGACCTTACCGCCACCCTTGACCCGCCGGTCAATCGAACCCCCCGGCGTTCCCCGGAGCCCGGCGGCGACCCCGGCTGTCCGTGTCCAACACGCGCCCCCACAGCGCAACCCGGACACGAACCCACGGCGAGGCGGACGAGGAGAGCCGGATGTTCGTTAGCCGACGAGGTCCTCCGTGGCGCGAAGATTCGCGTAGATGGTGAGGAGCTCGGCGACGACAGCGGGTAAACGGCGGTTGATGTCGTCGTCGGTCACACGGTCGACCTGCCAACCGATCATCCTGGCCTGACGATCGTTCTGCTTGTCGCGCTGCGCGTCGATGCGGCCGCCGTGCCACGTGACGTGATCGATCGGGATCGCCCAACGCAATTCGGGCACGGCTACGTCGGCATGAATTGACCAACCGGCTGGCAGCTCGATCTTGCGTTGACGCTCCATCCCACCTACACCGGCGGCCCGTAACGCGTCGAACAGCCGCAGTTCAAGATCGGAGTCGACCGGCGCCATCCATGCGGGACGGGAGGCGAGCACCCGCGCGAACCGCGCCGATCCCGGACGTGCGGACCTCTCAAGTCGGCGGCCCGTGCTGTACAGCGTGTTGATCGTGCACGATTTGCGATCGAGGACCTGCTCGATCATCGACTCGAGATCGAGGTCATCGACAAGCGCGCTCATGTCGAAAAGGACCCTCGGCGGACTGGCGACCCGGATTCCGTCCCGGCGAACGACCACGTCGACGGGATCGAGCACGTTGCATCGACGGAACAGCACACCCGGCTCGACGCGCGCCTTGACGAAGTGTGGAACTCGCATCTCGATCCGGTCGACGGACCCGCCGCATCGCAGTTGCCACAGGCGCGCAGCCGCTCTCCCGGTGATGACACCCTCTCCGACGGCGAGACACGCGGCAAGACATCGGCCCTCGAACGATTCGGGAACCGCTGCCAAGCGGTAGACCCCACGGTGCTGACGAATCAGCAAACCCTCAGTTACGAGTTGGCGGCGTTGCACGATGGAGATCCCCAGCAACCGGAACTCGCTGTCGCTCGCCATCCCGTACCGGCCGACTACATGCTCGGCCAACGCCTTCATCAAACCTGCGCGCATTCGCGTACCCCCAACATTCAGCCATCGGTGAACTCAGCGGGGGAAGCGCAAGCCACGCCAACGTATCAGCGTTCTCCAACTACGCAACCGCCAGCCTGGCCAGCCAGCCGTCCGTGACCATCACGCGCCACCACAACGCACACCGGACACGGACGCCAGCCGAAACCCGCTGAACCCCGGCGAACCCCGGCGATCCGTGACCATCACGCGCCACCACAACGCACACCGGACACGGACGGCGAGACACGGGCGGCGGGAGACGGCGGCGAGACACGGACGACGGCGGCGGCGGGAGACGGCGGCGGGAGACTCGCTCGGGTTGGGTCACCGGGTGTCTACGATGCTGCGGTGACTGGGTCGAGCTTGGCGGACGATGTTGAGACATTCGTCGACGACATCGATGCAGCGCTCACGTCGTTGTCGGGCGACGCGCGGGGTCATCGGCGCGAGGTGCTCATCGAGGCCTCGAACATCGTCGCTGCGGTCATCGATGCCAACGGCCAGCAGGCTGCTGACGAGCTCGACGCGTTCCTCGACGTGATCGGACCGCAGCTCGATCCGCCATTGATCACGACGGCGGCACGCTTGCGCGAGGGCGGCATGCTCGACGGCCGACGCACGTGGCTGCGCCAGCCGAGCGTGCTGTTCGACCTGCTGGCTCGTGCCGATGCTCGGAACCGCAGTCGCTTGAGTCATCGCTACTACCACCTTGCACTGCGGCTCACGCATGTCACCGCGGCGCTCGATCTCGTTCCGTCACGCGACGAACTCGACGCAATCGATTCGTTCCGGTCGGTGCTGTTGCAGGCGATGGACGCCGCCGGTGTCGTGCGTCCGGGCCACCCCGATCCTGCCCCCGCCGGCAACCTCGCTACGGCCCCTGCCCCGACCAGCAATGCAATTGGTACGCCGGGTACGCCGGGGACAACGGGCCACGCGCCTGCGGAGCCGCATGCCAGCGGCCAGGGCGCAGCTGCGGCGGCTGCACCGGCGGCGGAGTTGCCGCCGGCGCGGTCGCTGGAGGAACTGCTGGCCGAGTTGGACGAACTGGTCGGGCTCACCAACGTGAAGGGCGAGGTGCGCCGTCTGACGAGCATGTTGCACGTGCAACAACTTCGCGCCGAGCGCGGGCTGCCGACGATCGAGACGAGCAAGCACCTCGTGTTCAGCGGCAACCCGGGCACCGGCAAAACCACCGTCGCCCGCCTGCTCAGCCAGATCTACCGAGCGGTCGGTGTGGTCTCGCACGGCCACCTGGTCGAGACCGACCGCTCCAAACTCGTCGCCGGCTTCGTCGGCCAGACCGCATTGAAAACCCAGCAAACTCTTGAAGCTGCGCTCGGGGGGATGCTGTTGATCGACGAGGCGTACGCGCTCGCCCGGGGCGGCGAGAACGACTTCGGGTTGGAGGCAATCGACACGCTCGTGAAGTTCATGGAGGACCACCGCGACGACCTTGCCATCGTCGCTGCCGGGTACACCGACGAGATGACCGGCTTCATCGACACCAACCCCGGCCTACGCAGTCGGTTCACACGCATCGTGAACTTCCCCGACTACACCACCGACGAGCTCGTCACGATCTTTGAAAAGCTCGGCGACCGTCACCACTACCTTTGCTCCGACGACGCGCTGCGACGGGTCCGCCAACTGATCGCCGACGAGCCGCGCACCCGCGGATTCGGCAACGCCCGCTTCGTCCGCAACCTGTTCGAGACCGCGGTCTCGCATCAGGCCATGCGCCTCGCGCCACTCACCGACCCCTCCGACGAGCAACTCACCACCTTGACCGCGAGCGACATCGACACGGTCGACAACTAAACGTCTCACGGTCGACAACTGACCGTCGCACGGTCGCACAGTCGTCGGGCGCATAGTGTCGCGTCGTGAATCCCATCGCGATCCTCGTCGGCGTTGCACTGATCGGCCTCACGGTCTACGTGCTGGTACGCGGCCGCCAGCGGCTCGCCCCCACTCCGAAGGTCCGAATCGACCCGTTCGGAGTGGGCGAGCCGTGGCGACAGCACATCGCAGCCGCACAGTCTGCTCAGCGGCGGTTCCTGACGCTTGTCGCATCGTTCGACGAGGGACCGTTGCGCACCTCCATGGCCCAGATCGGACGACAGGTCGATCGCGGCGTGGCCGAATGCTGGGAGATCGCCAAGCGCGGCGACCACCTCGACGAAACCATCCGTCAACTCGACGGCTCGTCGCTGCAAGCCCGCCACGACCGCGCCACCGACGACGGCGAGCGCGTCTCGCTTCGCGCCCAACTCGACTCGATCGAGCGCGTTCGGTCAGCCCGCAGCCAAACCGACGAACGCTTGCGGATACTGCACACCCGCCTCGGCGAACTGGTCAGCAAAGCCGCCGAACTGCGTGCCGGCACCGATACCACGGCCGAGCTCGGTCAGGCCGTGGACGACGTCGTCACCCAGTTGAGCGCGCTCAACGAGGCTGTCGACGAGGTGAACAACGCTGGGCGATCGAAGGCGTTCGAGCAACCAGGTCCGGGCACGACATCGCCCGAATCGTGACCGGGCTCCTGCGCAGCAACCTCATCGTCGCCGCGGGGACGGCGTTGTCGCGCCTGACCGGATTCGCCCGCATTGCCGTGTTCGCGATCGTGATCGGCCAGTCGGCATTGGCCGACGCATTCAACAGCGCGAACCAATCACCGAACGCGATTTACGAGCTACTGCTCGGCGGTGTGCTCTCGGCCTCGCTGGTGCCGCTGTTCACCCGGCACGCTGAGCGCAACGACGACGACGCCACCTCGGCCGTTGCCACCGTTGCCGTCATTGCGCTGACGGCGATCACCGCCGTCAGCGTCGCTGCCGCGCCCATGGTGTTCCGGCTGTTCTCCCTCGACGTCGCAACTGGCGTCAACGCTGACGACTACCGCAACGCCGGGACCGCGCTGGCTCGCATCTTCTTGATCCAAATCTTCTTCTACGGGCTCACGGCGATCGCCAGCGCCCTGCTCCAAGCACGTCGCCGTTACTTCGCCAGCGCGTGGGCACCGGTGCTGTCGAACCTCGTGATCATCGTGTCATTGCTGTTTGTCCCGTCAGCGGTGCGCGGCCGCGAGCCCGAACTGATGGACCTCCTCACCAACGACCGGCTGCGGATGATCTTGGCGCTCGGCACCACGATCGGCATCGCCACCACAGCGTTCGCGATGCTGCCAGCGTTACGGCCGGCCGGCGTGAAGCTGCGCTTCAAGCCCGATTTCCGCCACCCGGCCGTCGGCGAACTGGTTCGCCTGTCGGGGTGGACGCTCGGCTATGTGGCCGCCAACCAGGTCTCGATCGTGGTGATCCAGAACCTGGCCGATCCCGGCAGCGGACAGCTGACCGCATACGCCTTCGCCTACATCTTCTTCGTGCTACCGCATGGCCTGCTGGCGATGTCGATCGTCACCACGTTCACCCCGGAGATGACCCGCAGCGTCCAGCGCAACGACCGCGACGGGTTCATCGCACAGTGCTCGAGCGGTGTGCGCATCGTTGCCCTCCTCACCTTCCCGGCAGCTGCGGCGATGTTCGTGCTCCGCCGACCGATCGTCGGCGTGGCGTTGCAGCACGGCAACTTCGACGCCGCCGACGCTGCGCTGACCAGCCGCGCGCTCGGCGGGTTCGCGTTGGGCCTCGTCGGGTTCTCGGTGTACTTGTTCGTGCTGCGCGGCTTCTATGCGCACGGCGATGGCCGCACGCCGTTCATCATCAACATCGTCGAAAACGTCTTCAACATCGTGCTCGCGTTCGTGTTGTATCCGAGCTTCGGCGTGCTTGGCCTGGCCGCATCGTTCGCCATCGCCTACACGGCGTCAAGCGCAATCGCCCTCACGGTGATGGCGAGCAAGGTCCCCGGCTTCAGCGCCGGTTCCGTGCTGCGCGGCATGTGGAAGATGGCGCTGGCGGCGACAGTGATGGCCGAGCTGATGTGGCTGATCGGCGAGGGAGTCGGCTCCAACAGCGGTGTCGGGGCACTGTTCCAGCTGACCATCGCCGGGTCGTTTGGGATCGGCACCTACGTCGGCGTGCTCGTCGTGTTGCAGGTGCCAGAGGTGCGGGAGATAAGGACCCGGTTGGGCGGTCGTTTCACCTAGGCTGCCAGCCATGTTCAAAGCTCTCAAGAAGTGGTGGAAGTACTTCGGCACCAAGCTCAACCGTGGCTTCGAGGCCAAGGCCGATCCCGCCGTACAACTGGAACAAGCGCTCACCGAAGCCCAGCAGCAGCACCGCCGGCTGAAAGAGCAGGCGGCCAATGTGATCGCCGGCCAGAAGCAGGCCGAGATCCGGCTCAACGCCAAGATGACCGAACTGGAGAAGCTCAACGCCACCGCCCGGCAGGCACTGCTGATGGCCGCCGATGCCGACAAGGCAGGCAATGCAGCCAAGGCCACGCAGTACACCACGGCTGCCGAGACCATCGCCAACCAGTTGATTCAGGTGGAAGGCGAAGTCGAGAGTTTGAAGACGATGGTGATCGACTCGACGCAGGCGTCGGATCAGGCCAAGGCCGCCGTCGCCCAGAACAG
>JANOKQ010000987.1:0-2604 GCA_031419375.1 Acidimicrobiaceae bacterium | reverse complement strand
GAGCGCAACGACATTGCTCACCTCGTTGGCCAGGCGCAACAGGGTGGTAGTGGCGATCTTGCGCCCGGTGCGTGCCGGAATGTCGTACACCATCACCGGGGCGGGGCTGGCCGCCGCCATCGCCCGGACGTGGGCCTCGATCCCGGCCTGCGACGGGCGGTTGTAATACGGGCACACCGCCAACACGCCGGCTGCACCGAGGCGATGGGCCTCGGCGGTGAGCATCACCGAGTGCGCCGTGTCGTTGGTACCGGTGCCGGCAATCACGGGGATGCTGACCGCTTCGATCACTGCGGCGAACAGCGACAGCCGCTCGTCGTCGGACAACACGGGTGCCTCACCGGTGGTGCCGGCGATGACCAGCCCGTCATGGCCGTGGTTCTGCAGGTGCCGGGCGAGTTGCTGGGCGACGTCGAGGTCGAGCGCACCGTCGGCGTCGAACGGCGTGACCATCGCGGAGAGCACCCGGCCAAAGCGGGCCATCAGAACGATCCTTCCGCGGTGCGGTCGATGCCCTGGGTGAGGATGAGGTCTTCGTGGAGCTCCATCCACACATCGTGGTAGCTGCCGCACATCACGCCGGTGAACATATTTGTTTCGCCCGACACCAACCTCTGGCACGACGAGACCAAACGTGGCGCGTACGGAGCGAGGCGTGCGAGCACGCCGCCCATCGCCGTCACAACCGGCAGCGACTCGTCGTTGAGCGCGACGAGCCGTTGCATCACCGCGGCGTCGTAGGTGGCGTCGCTGTGGTCGTTCGGTGCCCCGCCGCGTAGCTGCCAATCCCCGCAGAGCTCCTTGAACCGCTCGTTGATGGCGAGGAACTGCGCGTAGCTGTCGTGCAACTTCTGCTCGATGTTGGTATGGCCAACATCGGCGACGAGGGCAGCCTTGTGTTCCTCGCGCCCGACAGGGGTGAGTTGCCACAGCGCCCTCGCCTCGCGGAACATGGCCCATTCACGGCCCTGAAGATCGCCGAGGTGCTGTTCGACGACGGCGACGCGGAGGTCGGCGACCTCGGCCAGTACATCGACCTTGGCGAAGCCCTTGATGCGCAGCGAATGAAAGGTGCGGAAGAACGGGTCAGATGCTTGAGACATAGCGACACGATCGTAGAACATCACGCACCTGCAAACCATGCCCGAACCGCCTCGTCGAATCGGGCACCACACTGTTCGGCGCGCCCGACATCGACCAGTCGCGAGACGTGTCGGACCTCGTTGCGATCCACACCGCCAGCTTCTGACATGATTCCCGCCAGTCGAGGGGGCGGCTGCCCTGAGTCCGCTTGGGTGCGAGCACATGACGACAACGCTGGAGGAGCACAGTTCGGCCGGGTCGAAGGGGTTGAAGGCCGGGGCGCTGGGCCTGGTGGCCACGACGGTGATCGCCGTCGCCTCCACCGCCCCCGGCTACTCGCTGGCCGCAGGCATCGGCGGGATCAACGAAGCGGTCGGACTGAAGCCCCGTTCGTGATGCTGTTTGCGTTTGTCCCGATGGGCTGCATCGCCGCTGCGTTCTTCTACATGAACAAAGCCGATGCCGACTGCGGCACCACGTTCGCGTGGACCACACGGTCGTTCGGCCCATCAGCGGGCTGGCTGGCTGGGGGCTGATCGTGGCCGACCTGTTGCTCATGCCGAACCTCGCTGGGATCTCGGTGCAGTACCTGCTGTTGCTGTTCGGGGCGGAGGACGCCGCCGCCAACAGCGTGTACGTCACGATTCTTGGATGCGGGTTCATCGTCGCGATGTGCTGGATCTGCTGGCGGGGCATCGAGGTCTCGGCCCGGACACAGGTGGCGCTGCTCGGCACAGAGCTCGTCGTGTTGGGGGTGTTCGCCGTCGTGTCCATCGTCGGTTCCTTCGGCGGGGTGACCCGCACTATCAATGGAATCACCTACTCTTCAGCCAGACGGTCGCTGTCGTGGCTGTGGCCGAGCGGGGTCTCGATGTCTGCCGTCGTGGCCGGGCTCGTGGTGGCCGTGTTCGCCTACTGGGGGTGGGACACGGCGGTGTCGGTGAACGAAGGATGCGAGGACGCCAACCGCATACCGGGCATTGCCGCAGTGCTGTCGGTGTTCATCCTCCTCGGGATCTACGTGCTCACCTCGTTCGGTACGCAAGCGTTCCTCGGCTCGGAGTTCGCGGTCGACAACAGCGACGACGCCGTTTACGCGGTGGGCAAGCCGGCAGGCCCTTGGCGGGGCGTTCAACAAGCTGTTGATCATCTGATCCTCACCTCGGCCGCTGCGATACGCGGAAGCCTTGCAGGGTTCGGTGGTGTTGGTGCTCGGCTACGAAGCCGCCGCGCCCGGCCCCGCGGCGGCGCTCTAGAAGACGAGCTCGCCGCCGTGGGGAACGAGGCGCTGGATTCCGTTCGCGACCTGCTCACCGCCGCCCATCCGTCACTCCTGGTCGAGGTGGAGCTGGTCCGCGACCGCCCGGTCGACAGCCTGCTGCGTGTGGCCGCTGCCCGCGACGCGGAAGTGATCGTGGTCGGCCACGGTGGCCGCGGCCCAATGGCCGGGCACTGCTCGGTTCGGTCACCTACGAGATCGTGCACCGCTCTCGGGTGCCGGTGCTGGTAGTACCCAACGAA
>JANOKQ010000986.1:0-3527 GCA_031419375.1 Acidimicrobiaceae bacterium | reverse complement strand
CAGGGTGGCTTGCCAAGGGCGTCGTCTACATCATCTCCGGGTTATTGGCGCTCTCGATTGCGATCAGGGCGTCCGGTTGGTCCGATGAGCTCAAGGTCGAAGGAGACCAGGAAGCGAGCCCGACCGGGGCGATCAAATCGGTCGCCGGGTCCGGTGGCGGGATGTTCCTGCTCTACGTGCTCGCGGTGGGGATGCTCCTCTACGCAGCCTGGCGGGTCGTTTCGGCACTTCTCCCCGGTGGTGGCGACGACGCCAAGGCCTGGCTGCACCGCGTCGGCTTCGTCGTCAGCGCCGTGCTGTACACCGTGCTCGCATTCAGCGCCTTTGCACTCGCCCGCGAAGCCCCGACGCAACAAGACGGCAATCAAAAGGTCACCGACATCTCCGCGTCGGTGATGGAGAACTCCGGCGGACGACTGCTGATCGGGGTGATCGGCGCGATCGTCATCGCTGTCGGTCTGTACCGGATCTCCAAGGGAGTGAAACTGGACGTGAACGACGAGCTCGATCTGTCGGGCATGTCGTCGTCACGGGTGACGATCACCAAGCGGCTCGGGGCGGTCGGTGAGATCGGGCGAGGTATCGGGTTCGGCCTGGTCGGATTCTTCCTCGTGCGAGCCGCGGTGACGTTCAATGCGGCCGAGGCCACTGGTCTCGACGGCGCGTTACGGCGGATGGTTGTCGAGCCGTGGGGGCTCCTGGTGGTTTTCATCGTCGGGATCGGCTTCGTCGCCTACGGCTTGTTCTGCGCGACGACGTTCACCCACCGCCGCCTCGAAGCACCCTGAGCCCACACGCCCCTCGGCTGATTACTTGAAGTGCGGGAGGAACATCGCCGTTTCCTCGCCGAGGTTGTTCGGCGTGGCGTAACCGGTCTGATCAGTGATCGCAGCCCAGTTGTCGCGAACCGATTCCGCGCTCAGATCGGCATCGAAGAAGCCTTGGGTCTCGCCGATGAACACGTGGGCGACGCGCCCACCGCCGACCGAAAACGTCTGCCCGGTGACGGGGCAGTCCTCGTGGGCGAGGTAGGTGACGAGCGGCGAGATCAGCGCTGGGTCGAGTTTGTCGCCGAGGCGACCGAGGATGTCCTCCGTCATCCGGGTGAGCGCCAGCGGGGCGATCGCGTTGGCCTTGATGTTGTGCTTCGCGCCTTCTACGGCGAGCACGCGGGTGAGTCCGACCAGGCCCATTTTGGCGGCGCCGTAGTTGGCTTGGCCGAAGTTGCCGAAGACACCGGCGGCCGACGAGGTGGAGATGACCCGGCCGTACTTCTGCTCGCGCATGTGCACCCACGCAGGGCGGGCGACGTGAAACGCGCCCTTCAGGTGAACGTCGAACACCGCGTTCATCAACTCGGGCTCCATGTTGTGGAACGCCTTGTCCCGCAAGATTCCGGCGTTGTTGATGACGATGTCGACCCGGCCGTACGCATCGATCGCGTCCTGGACGATCTCCTCGCCGCCTTCGGGGGTGGCGACGCTCGAGGTGTTGGCGACAGCCTCGCCGCCGGCAGCCTTGATCTCCTCGACCATCCGCTCGGCAGCACCCTTGTCGCTGCCGGTACCGTCGACCGCGCCGCCGAGATCGTTGACCACGATCAGCGCCCCGCGTGATGCCAGCAGCAGCGCATGCTGGCGGCCGAGCCCACCTCCTGCGCCGGTGATGATCGCTACTTTGCCGTCGAAACCAAGATCAGTCATAGCAGTCGAAGCTATCTCGCCGCCGGCGCACCCCGTCGAAGCCGGCGATCAGTCGTTGGCGTGGAGTTGAGCGTTGAGCCCATCCCACTTCGCCGAGCGGGGGAGCGCTTCGACGGCACCGGACTGACTGTTGCGGCGATACAGCAGGCCGCCGGCGCCGCTCAGGTTGCGGGCCTTCACCACCTCGACCCCGGCTGGACTGTGCACCGCGACGAGCGTTCCGGCGGTGACGTACAGGCCGGCTTCGACGATGCATTCGTCGCCGAGGCTGATCCCGATGCCGGCTTCCGCTCCGAGCAGGCAGCGTTCGCCGATGGTGACCTGTTGCGTGCCGCCACCCGACAGCGTGCCCATGATCGAGGCGCCGCCGCCGATGTCGCTGCCGTCACCGACGATGACGCCCTGGGAGATGCGCCCTTCGATCATCGAGGTGCCGAGGGTGCCCGCGTTGAAGTTGACGAAGCCCTCGTGCATGACCGTCGTGCCCGGCGCGAGATGCGCGCCGAGGCGGACCCGGCTGGCGTCGGCGATGCGCACTCCGGAGGGCACGACGTAGTCGGTCATCCGCGGGAACTTGTCGACACCGTTCACTGTCAATGCGCCGCCGTCGCGGCGTACCCGCCAGCGCAACTCCTCGAGACCCTCGACCGGGGCCGGACCGAGATTGGTCCAAGCGACGTTGGCGAGGTGGCCGAACACGCCGTCGAGGTTGATCTCGCGTGGCCGCACCAGTCGGTGCGACAGCAGGTGCAGGCGGAGGTACGCATCGCTTGCGGATGCGGGAGCGTCGGCGGTGTCGATCTCGATCGACACCGCGCGCACCTCGACGCGGCGAACCTCGTCATGACGTGCCGCCGACTGGTAGTCGGCGGGCAGACCGCCGTTGGGTGGCGAGCCGAGACCGAGCTCGCGGAACCACGTGTCGAGCACGTTGGTGTCTCCGGTCGGCGTTGTGGCGATGGTGGCGAGACCGTGGCCCCATGCGGTTGTCATCAGTCGAACACCTCTGGTCGTAGCGTCGGGAACAGGATCACTTCTTTGATCGAGGTGACGCCGGCGATCAGCATCGCCACCCGGTCCATGCCCACCCCGAGGCCGCCAGTCGGGGGCATGCCGTACTCGAGCGCGCGGAGGTAGTCGTGGTCGATCGCGGTGGCGGCCTCGTCGTCGCCGAGTTCCTTGGCGACCTGCTCGTCGTGGAAGCGCGATTCCTGCTCGACGGGGTCGTTCAGCTCGCTGTAGCCGTTGGCGATCTCACGGCCACCGATGAACAGCTCGAAGCGTTCGGTGAGGAACGGATCGTTGCGGTCGGTGCGCGCCAGCGGTGAGATCTCGACCGGGTGCCCGGTGACGAAGGTGGGCACGATCAGCAGGTGCTCGGCAGTGGTTTCGAACAGCTCCTCGATGATCTTGCCGGCACCCCAGCGTGGCGCGCACGACACCCCGTGCTCGGTGGCCAACTCGCGCAACTGCTCGACCGGCTGCGACGGGTGGACCTCGACGCCGATCGCGTCGCGGACCAGATCGATCATCCGCGCCCGCCGCCACGGTCGGGCCAGATCGACAGTTTCGGATACCTCGCCGGCGTGCACGGTGACGACCGAGGTGCCGGTGGCATCGACGGCCGCGGCGGTGATCAACGCTTCGGTGATCTCGATCATCTCCGTGTAATCACCGAACGCCTGATACAGCTCCATCATCGTGAACTCGGGGTTGTGGCGGGTGCTGATGCCCTCGTTGCGGAAGATCCGTCCGATCTCGAAGACGCGCTCCATCCCGCCGACGATCAACCGCTTGAGGTGCAGTTCGAGCGCGATGCGCAGG
>JANOKQ010000985.1:0-6528 GCA_031419375.1 Acidimicrobiaceae bacterium | reverse complement strand
ATCACGATCGGCTACCAGGGAGGAAATGAAACGGTCACCGCCTACTGGCACCCTCAGCTCAATTTTTGGAGCCGTCTTGACAGTGTGGTAAATCCAGACAAAATATTCTGTACTTTCGGAACCGGCGAAGCCCTTGCGTGCGCAGCGACGGTGTTCATATCGGAGAACATGGGCGAGCGGGTCCCGGTGATCGTCGGGTTCCCCGGGGGCGGGTACAACCGCCGGTACTTCGACCTGCACATCGACGGTCACGCCGGGTACAGCCAGGCCGAGTTCCACACCGCGCACGGCACGGCATTCATCGCCATCGACCACCTCGGAGTTGGCGACAGCGACACGCCGACACGGTCGCTCGACTTCGCTGCAGTCGCCCGCGCCAACCAAGCTGCGGCGGCAGAGCTTCTCCGGCGACTTCGCACGGGCGACCTCGCCGCTGATGTGGCACCGTCGACACCGTCGACGACCGTCGCGATCGGCCAGTCCTTCGGTGGGTTCCTGCTCACGATCGGCCAAGCCAACACCCCGATGTTCGATGGGGTCGGCTTTCTCGGGTGGAGCGGGGTCGCGACCGCCGCACCGTGGCCGCCCGACGTCGACCTGATGAAGATGTTGTCGCTCGAGGCGGGCAACGGTGTCGACCATCCCATGCGCGGCGCCTTCCACCTACCCGACGTACCCGACGACATCGTCATCGCCGACATGACCAAGCTCGCCGGCACCGTGGGATCGGCTGCCTCATGGAGCACCGCCAACGTGCCCGGCGGCCCAGCGGTGGCCGACGACCGCAACCCGCTCGCCCCCGGTGTGGTCGCCGACGACGCCGCCCGAATCGACGTTGCGGTGTTCATCGGTTGTGGCGCGGTCGACGTGGTGACCGACCCGCGCAACGAAGCACACGCGTACACCACGTCGCCGCACATCACCATCGCTGTGCTGGCGGACATGGCCCACATGCACAACTTCGCGACCAGCCGCACTCGCCTGTGGGAGCACCTCGCCAGCTGGCACGCCGGCATTGCCCCAGCGGGGTGAGGGGCCACCCCCGCGGGAGGAACGTCACACAGCGACCGTCACGCGCAGGAATGTTGCCGGGATGGTGGTGGTCTCCGGGGTCGGGCTGGTGTTCTGTGCGTTGAACAACGCGTCCAGCTCGCCGTGAAGATCGGCTTCACGCCCGCTTGCTGCCGCTGCCTCGAACGCGTTCATAGTCGGCCCGTAGTACGTCTTGAACGCGTTGACAAGCCCTGAGGGTTGGCCGGGGAAGTTGAACGTGTAGGTGTCCCTCACGAACGAGATCTTCTCCGCGGGTACTCCCGCGTCGGCGAACCGTTCGGTCACGTTGTCCTCCACTCCCCACAACATGGGGCTGACGAAGCCCTCCGGCGGGGCCGGTGAATAGGACGAACTGATCTTGAGGATCTGCGCCACCAGCGTCGGATCACCGGGGATCCAATTCCCCATGACGGCTCGGCCCCCGGGCCGCGTCACCCGGACGATCTCCTTGGCCACGTCGAACGGTCGCGGGGCGAACATCGCTCCGAAGATGCTCACGACCAGGTCGAAGCGGTCGTTCTCCAAATCGTTCAGGTCGGACGCATCGCCTTCCTGGAACTTGCAGTTGGTCAGGCCAAGCTCGTGTGCTCGTGCGTTGCCAGCGGCGACCAGGTTGCTGGCGATGTCGACACCCACGACGTCGGCGCCGCGCGTGGCCGCCGGCACGGCTGTGGTCCCGTCACCGCAACCGAGGTCGAGAACCTTCATGCCCGTGGTGATCCCCAGACGCTCAACGAGTGCATCACCGCTTTCGCGCATGGTGGCGGCGATGCGGGTGAAGTCGCCTTTTTCCCAGAGTGCTTTGTTCGGATTCATTCGATTCGTTCCTCTCGTGGTGATGCAGGTGAACCCTGCCGAGCCAGTGTCCGCCACACCGCTTGTGGCCTTCGCCCGGTTTGCTGTGCTCACGCTGGTCCTGTGTTTGCAGCGCGCTTGCAGCATCCGGCAAGCCGTTGAGTCACAATCATGCGATGCCGATCACGGTGAGGATCATGGGGCCGGTGTCGATTGACGGGCGCGCCGATCCGGTTCCGCTCAGCCCCAAGCTTCGCTTGATCCTGGCGCTCCTGGCTGTCCACCGCGGCTCCGTCGTATCGGTCGATCGGCTGTGCGAGGCGTTGTGGGGTGATCGGCAGCCAGCGGCGGCCACGGCCACGTTGCAGAGTCATCTCTCGCGGTTGCGCCGCATGCTTGCCCCAGCAGCACGCATTGTGGCTGTCGATCGCGGATACCTATTGGAGCTGCCCGACGGTGCGCTCGATGTGGACCACTTTGAACGGTTGGCCCGCGAGGCCGGCGAGACCGACGACCACGCCGTGGCAGCAGAGGTGTACCGGGCTGCCTTGGGCTGGTGGCGTGGCCCGGCATTCGGCGATCTCGCCGATGGCGACTGGATCCGGCCGGAATCGGTGCGGTTAGACGAGCTCCGGCTCACAGTCATCGAGGCGTGGTTCGAGTGTCGACTCGCCACCGGCGGCGACGCGCGATTGATCGGCGACCTCGAGGGGGTCATGCTCACCAACGCGTTCCGCGAGCGGTTCGTGCGCCAGTTGATGGTCGCGTTGTTCCGCGATGGCCGCCACGCTGATGCGCTCCGACGCGCCAGCGACTTCCGCCGGCTCGTGCGCGACGGCATGGGACTCGATCCATCTTCGGCGCTCACGACGATCGAGGCGCAGGTACTCGCTGACGACCCAGCACTACTGCGGGTTCCGGCCTCCCAACCTGTATTGCGCAACCGGCGAACCGTGGTCGATGGCCCAACACGCATGGTTGGCCGGTCCACCGATCTTGCCCGGATCACCGAGGCGATCGCCTCGTCACGGCTCGTCACGTTGTCGGGGCCCGGCGGCGTTGGCAAGACCCGCTTGGCCCGGCGCATCGCCGCCACCGCCACCGGCTTCGCCGACGGGGTCTCCTTCGTCGAACTTGCGTCGATGAGCGAAGCCGACTCATTGGCCGACGTGGTCGCGACGGCGCTCGACGTCCAACCACGCCAGCACCTCACCATGCACGACACACTGCTCGCGGCGTTAGCCGAGCAGCAACAGCTCGTGGTCTTCGACAACTGCGAGCACGTTCTCGATGCGTTGGTCCCGTTGGTGGATCGGGTCCGCGAGCTGTGTCCGCGCGTGCATGTGCTTGCGACATCGCGCGAGCCGCTCGGCCTACCCGGAGAACTCGTGCTCGCTGTGGCACCGCTGACGGTCGGCGATGCCGACGACGCCGACCCGATGTCGCTCACCGCGTCGCCTGCGGTCGAACTGCTGCTGGACCGTGTCGCTGCAGCGGTACCGGGATTCTCCTTTACTCCTGCGAACGCCGGCGTCATCGGCGAGATCTGCCGACGTCTTGACGGGCTGCCGCTCGCGCTCGAACTCGTGGCACCAAGGTTCCGTTCGTTGCCACCCGAGACAATCCTGGGCAGGCTCATGCTTCCAGCGGTCGTGCTGGGCTCCAGCATGCGCTCGGCCGAACCTCGCCATCGCACGCTCCGCGACACGATCGCCTGGTCGTTCGAGCATCTGAGCCGGCCCGAACAGGTGGTGTACGCCCGCCTGTCGGGGTTTGCCGGAAGCTTCGACCTTGCCGCGGTCGAGTTCGTGTGCGCGGGAGCCGATCCCGCTCAGGCGAATGACGCGAGCGAGCCGTTCGACGTCGTCGAGGTCGTGGCGACCCTGGTCGACAAGTCGATGGTGCAGATGATCCATCTGACGAACAACCACGGCACTCGCTACCAGCTGCTGGAAACCTTGCGTGAGTACGGGCGCGAACAGCTGGCCGAGCAAGCATCGGTCGGGCTCGTCGAAGCGCGGCACCTCCGCTGGTTCACTGACTTCGCCGAGCGCTCCAGCATCGGAATGGGTGGGCCGGACGAAGCCAGCTGGGCACAGCGCGTCGATTGGGACTTCGACAACTTGCGCCTCGCGTTCGGCCATGCGCTTCGCGCTGCCGACGTCGACTCGGCGCTCCGCCTCACCGCTGCGCTGCGGGAGTTCGCATTCAGGCGGATCCGCTACGAGCTGGCGTCGTGGGCCACCACAGCGGTTGCCATGCCGGGTGCCGACGCGCATCCGCGCTATCCCACGGTGCTGGCGATCGTGGCCTACGGGCACTTCGTGCAGGGCGACCTTCCCGAAAGCATCGAGGTCGCCAGTCAAGCGGTGGCTGCCGGCCACGAGCAGCATGTCGACACCGGTGGCCTCGCCGAACGCACGCTCGCCAACGCGTGCTTCTACCTTGGACGCTCCGACGAAGCCCTGCACTGGGCCGACCTGATGGTGGCTTCGGCGCGCGCCGGCTCACCGGCGCGGCTTGCGCACGCGCTGTACATGCGGTCGGTCGCCGAGACGAGCGTCGGCCGAACGGTGCAGGGCGCAATATGGGCCGGCGAGGCCAACGCAACGGCTCGCACGTGTGGGTCGCCAACAGCGCGCGCCCAGGCCGCCTACGCACTGGGTTTGGCGCTCGAGGGTTCGGACCCGGCCGAAAGCCTGCGCCTGCTGCGGGAGTCGGCACGGCTCGCTGGTTCTGCCGGCAACCGTTGGATCGAGGCGTTCGCCGACACGGAGGTGTGGTGGCTCGAAGCCCGTAATGGCGACGTTCGCACCGCACTCCATGGATCGGGCGTCGTCATCGACACATGGCACCGCGGAGGCGACTGGGTGAACCTGCGGCTCTCGCTACGACGGGTGTTCGGCCTACTCATGCAGATCGGCGACCACGAGGCTGCCGCCTTGTTACACGGCTCGCTGAACGCCTCGGGAGCGGAGTCGGCGCTTCCGTTCGAACCACACGATGCAGGTGACGTGACGGCGACCGTCGATCGGCTGCGCACAGAGCTCGGCGAGCACAGATTCACGGCAATGGTGCAGCGAGGAATGGAACTCTCGGATGCCGAGCTCGTGCACCTCGTCCGGGCGACGATCGCGGCCCACGGTGGCTCCGAGTCGCCGGTGTAGCGTGTCGCCGGCGATCACGGACCGAAGTGCGGCCAACGATTCCTACGGTGACCCGGCGCAGTTTCGACTCGACGCGTTGAGTTAGCGGGGCGGTTTGAGGATGTGGGTGGTGACGAGCGCGAGCTGCGCGAGTGCGACGTCGGGTTCGGAGCTCGGGAACAGCCCAACGCGGTCCACCCCGGCCGAGGCGAGCGCCTCGATGTGAGCGAGTACGTCATCGGGTGTGCCAACGGCGGCAAGCTCGGTCCACCACTCGTTGGGCATCGTCACGAGTCCGGCTGGGCCACGCTGGTCGACCAGCCTGGCGAGATCAGCGAAGAACGGCGCCTGCTGCAAACCGAGCGGCGGTGTTGCCACCATCGCAGCCAGCCATGGCGCCACCCACTCGCGTGCCGCTCGCCGATCACGGTCGATGTGGACCGCCGCGTACACGGCGACGGCGAACGGCGACGGATTCCCCGCTGCGGCGAGCGCGGCACGAACCGCGGTTGGGCCGCTGAACTCCGCCAGCACGACTCCATCGGCACATCGTCCGGCAATGGCCATCGACTTCGGGCCGCGCACGCCAGCCAGAATCGGTGGACGAACCACGGGGGGCACCGAAAGCTGCACATCGTCGAGGTGCCACGTGGCGCCGTCGAACGTGACGTTCTCGCCATCGAGGAGCCGTCTCACCACGATGAGGGTCTCCTCCAGCGCAGCCAACGGCGACGCGGGGCGAACCCCCATCTGCCCCATCCACTCCTGCACCCCATGTCCGATCCCGGCGATCACCCGGCATGGCGCCAGCTGCGCCAACGTGGCGATCTCCATCGCGGTCATGGCCGGGTTGCGCGCCACGGCCGGAAGGATTCCGATACCAACCGTGAGCCGTTCGCTGCGGGCAAGCGCTGTCGCAGCAAGGCTGATCCCGGCGGTGTAGAAGCAGTCCTCGATCACCCACAGGTCATCGGCTCCCCCACCATCAAGTGCGGTCGCAAAGTTCGCGATGAGCGGGGCGGGTAACTCACGCGGGAAACACATGCCGATCTTCATCGGCACAGTGTGGCGCGGCCACCCGGGTCCGCTGCACGGTGATCGCTGGGCCGCCAGCTACGGTCGCCAACGGCGCCTCACTCCGGGCCGCCTGTTCGACATGGGGGGCACGAAAAATGACAGATCGACCCAAACTGTGGTTGCCGGCAGCGATTGGTCGCCGACAGCTTCTGCTCGGCGCTGGCGCAGCGGCAGCGCTCGCGGCATGCGGTGGCGATTCCGAAGGAGCGAGCCCCACCAATTCCACCGCAGCTCCGAGCAGCGCGAGCAGCACCGCCGGCACGACCGCAGGAACCACTGCTGGCACAACCGCAGGAACGACCGCTGGAACCACGGCGGCCACGACGGCTGGAACCACGGCATCGACAGTCGCCGCTGGCCCGGGTACCAAGGGCGGAACGTTGCGTGTCGGCGTGGTGGGTAGTACCAATGACTTGATGGACGGCCAGTACATCGTCGCCCGCGCCGACCAAGCCCG
>JANOKQ010000984.1:0-6737 GCA_031419375.1 Acidimicrobiaceae bacterium | reverse complement strand
GATCGACGATCGCGGGCTCGACACAGGTACCGCCTTCCTCGATGCGTCTGGTTATCCGGAACCGCCCTCGCCGATCTACGCGCTGACCGGCAGGCGGCAGCTGCCTCCCCGGATAACCGAACGTCCCGGATTATGTGAGGGGCTGAATCGTGAACTTCGAGGTTCGGCTCCGCCAGATGCTTCGGTTGGGCCACGAAGAGCTCTGCAACTGGGTCTCGACGGTGATGTGCGTGCGCTCGCCGAGAGAGCCAGCGACTCGAGGGAGGCGCTCGGTGTCGTCGTTCGGCAGGATCGAGGCGATCTCAGCGACGGGCGGAGCGCTCGTTGGCACTCCGTTGGCACTTTTCGACGGTCGCTGACGGTCAACGGTGGATCCCGGCGGTCACCAACGGACACTTCACTACAGTTCGCCAACAGCGCATCGTCCCAGCTCAGTGACCACGATCCACGGTAGACGTGCTAATTTACGTTTCGGCTTCGACCTTCCCAGTACGGCGCACGCAGATCCTTCTTCAGGATCTTGCCGCTGGGGTTGCGCGGCAGAGTGTCAACCCAGTCGACGGTTGTGGGGCACTTGAAGCGGGCGAGGCGCTCACGGGCGTAGTCGATGATCTCGTCCTCGGTCACGTCGGTGTCGGGCTTGCGGACCACGATCGCCTTGGCGGTCTCACCCCAACGCTCGTGAGGCACGCCGATCACGGCAACGTCGGCGATCCCCGGATGACCCATCAGCACGTTCTCCACCTCGGCCGGGTACACGTTCTCGCCGCCGCTGACGATCATGTCCTTGACCCGGTCGTGGATGAACAGGTACCCGTCGGCATCGAGGTAGCCGGCGTCGCCGCTGCGGAACCAGCCGTCTTCGGTGACGGCTTTGGCGGTCTCGTCGGCCTGGTTCCAGTAGCCCAACATCACCTGCTTCGAGCGGATCCAGATCTCGCCGACCTCACCGACCTCGCAGTCAAACAAGCTGTCGGTATCGACGATGCGCAGCTCCACACCCGGTCCGGCAACACCGCAGCTGCGCAGCCGGTGGCGGTTCGGGCCCTCCGGGTCGTGATCGGCCGGCGGAAGGTTCACCACCGCACCCGTCGTTTCGGTAAGCCCGTACGCCTGCCAGAACTTGCACTGGAACATGCGCACGCTGCGCGCCAGCACTTCCTCGCTGATCGGCGACGCCCCGTAGACGAACACCTGCAGGCTCGAGTAGTCGGCTTCCTCCACACCCGGCACCATCAACATGAACTGCAGCACGGCCGGCACCAAGAACGCATGCGTGACCCGCTGCTCGCCGAACATCTTCACCAGCGCCGCCGGATCGAGCTCGCGCAAGATCACGCTCGTGCATCCCTCGTACATGCCCGCCGTCGCCCAACCACCACCGCCGATGTGGAACAGCGGCATCGCGATCAAGTTGACCGAATCCTCCGAGAGCTCCCAGATCTCCTTGGCCATCGGGATCAGCCCGAAGAAGTTGTCGTTGCTGAGCATCACGCCCTTCGGCCGACCGGTGGTACCACTGGAGTACAGCTGGAACGCGACGTCATCGTGGGCGCTCGTGATGCCCGGGTCGGTGTCGGGTTGGGCCGACACCGCCGCCTCGTAATCGGTGCCGATCACCAGAATGGTCGTGGCCGACGTGAGATACGGCTTGATCGAATCGAGCATCGTCACGAAGTCAGGCCCAACGACGAGCACCTTGGCCTGGGAGTCGTTGACGATGTATTCCACCTCCGGCCCGGCGAGACGCCAGTTCACGTCGACGCACACCGCGTTCAGCAGCGCTGCCCCGTAGAACACCTCGAAGTGCTCGATCCCGTTCTTGTCGAGGAACGCAACGCGGTCCTGGTTGCCCACCCCGGCGGCGGCGAGCAGGTTGGCTACCCGGCACGAGCGCCGGTACAGCTCGGCCCAGGTGAGAGTCCGATCCCCCAACACGAGCGCGTTGTGATCGGCACGGTCAACGCCGTGGACGCGGATGATGTCGGAGACAGTTTCGATCGCCATGGCCTCGGACAGTAGTTTGCCAGCCGAATGCCGATCGCGAACCGAGCTGCGACCCCGGTCAGCGCGCCCGATAGCCGAGACGGAACGACCGGACTGCCCTGGCGAAGATGTTTGGCTCGACATCGGGTTCGGTGATCGCCCGCAGATCGGTCACCCGCTGCGAGAGTTGCCCGAACACCGCGGCGAGCGTGGCGCGGGCCACATGCGTGCCGATGCACAGGTGCGTGCCGAAGCCGAACGCGATCTGCGGGTTCGGGTTGCGACGGATGTCGAACGTGAACGGCTGATCGAAGACCGCTTCGTCGCGGTTGGCAGACGGGTACAACAGAATGATCCGGTCGCCGCGCCGCACCGGCTGCACGCTGCCTCCTTCATTCACAACACGGTCGGCGCCGATCGTGTCGTCGGCAATCGCGAGGCGGAACATGTTGTTGAGCGGTGTCACCCAGCGCAGCACCTCCTCCACGGCACCGGGCACCAGCGACGGATCGGCGGCCATTGCCTCCCACTGGTCGGGATGATCGACGAACGCGCGCAGGCCGTGGCTGATCGCGGTGCGGGTGGTTTCGGCACCACCGCTGATGAACAGGCCGACCTCGTGCACGATCGCCGCCGGCGGCAGCGCCTGACCGTCGATGTCGGCATGCACCCACTCGCTGATCAGGTCGTGCGCCGGGCAACCCACCTTCGCCGCGGCCACCTCGCCGAGCGCGGTGGCGAACTCGATGTTGGCGTCGTAGAACTCGGCGAAGGTGGCGCCGTCACGCTCGCGCATGTCGATGCGCATCAGCCGTTCGCTCCAGCTTTTCACCTGCGGCCACATGCTCTCCGGGTAGCCGATCAACCGGCACGTGAGCCGCGCCGGAAGCTGTCCCGACAGCGCATCGACCACCTCCATCTCGCCACTCGTTCCCGCCGCCGGGATCACCTCATCGAGCAGGCCGGCGGTCAGCGATTCGATCTCGTCGTGGCGCTGCGCGATCGCCGCCCCGGTGAAGTGAGGCTGCACGAGCATGCGCTGCTGACGGTGCCGCGGGTCGTCCTGGGCGATCATGTTGATCTCCTCCGGGGACCAGATCGCCCGGTAGCCCTGGCCGGAGACGAACACGCTGCTGCGCCGCTCGACCTCTTTCAGATCGGCGTGCCGGGTGATGCCCCACAGCCCGTTGCGGCGGTCGCGATACACGGGTTCGTTGGCCCGCATCCACGTGAACGCCGGGTGCGGATCGCTGCGGTAGAACTCAGGGTCGAGCAGGTCGACGATCATCGCCGCTTCGCCCCCCACGTGTCCCAGTGGGTCACCGCCAACGCCGGTTTGCGTGGCGCGACACCGAAGCGGCCGGTCGGGTGCCCAAGCGGGGTGAGCGCAGCGATCTCGAACCGGCCGGGCGGCACCCCCAATTGCGCGAGCACCTCGTCGCTGCGGATACGGATGACGGTGGTGAGCGCGGTGCCGAGGCCGAGCGAACGGGCTGCGACGCAGAAGTTCTGCACCGCCGGATACACGCTGGCGTCGAGGCGACCGATGTCGAGCGGGCCGACGGCATCGGTTGGCGTCCACGGAATCAGCGGCTGCAGGAACACCACGATCACCGGCGCCTCGCCAATGTGATCGGCAAGGTGACGGCTGGCATCGCGGGTACGCCGCCACGCCTCGGCCTGCTGCGGATCGGGGATCGCCGACGGGTCGGGCAACGTGGCCTCGTACCGATCGAACGACTCGCGGTACAGCCGGCCGAGCTCGGCTCGTAGCCCCGCGTCCTTCACCACCATGTACTGCTGGGGTTGCACGTTGCCGCCGCTCGGTGCCTGCTGCGCAGCACGCAGGCAGGTGGTGATGTCGTCGTCGCTCACGGGATCGCTGCGGTAGCGGCGCATCGCCCGTGTGGTCATGATCATGGTGATCGTCTCGGGGAGTGTCACGGGTTCGGTCACGGGTTCGGTCCTGGATTCAGTCATGGCATCATCGTCCTTCGAAGATCGGGGTGCGCCTCTCGTGTGCAGCGTCGATCGCTTCGGCGTGATCGTGCGAGAGGAAGCACGGCATCTCCAACGCGGTCGACAGATCGAAGCTGTCGAGCAGCGCCCGCTTGAGGTGTGCGTTCACTGCGATTTTCGTGCCGCGCAACGCGAGCGGGGGCTGATCGGCGAGCCGGCGCGCCCAGTGCAGCGCCCGCTCGACGACCTGTTCGTTGGGGCACACCTCGGCCGCAACGCCGAGCCGCAACGCTTCGCTGGCGGTGAGTGGTACGCCGAGCAGCAGGTGGCGCTTGGCCGCCAGCGGGCCGAGTAGCAGCGGCCACACGGCGGTGCCGCCGTCGCCGGCGACGAGGCCGACGTTGACGTGCGGGTCGACGATGACCGCCCGTTCGCCCATCACGATCACGTCGCACAGCAACGCCACCGACGCGCCGAGGCCCGCCGCTGAACCGTTGAGTCCACACACGATCGGCACCTCCACGTCGAGCAGGTCCCACACGAGTTGCTTGGCCGAACGACGTAGTGGATCGAGCATCTCCACCCGGCGCAGCTGCGGGAACCAATCGAAATCGCCGCCCGCGCTGAATGCCCGCTTGGCCCCTCCCGTCAGCACCACTACCCGGGCGTCGCCCTCGCGTTTCAACCATGCGAACAATGCGGCAACATCATCGTGCAACTGCGCGTCGACCGCGTTGACCGGCGACGTTGGGTGATCGATGGTCACGTGTAACACGTCGGCGCGACGCTCGATGGCGATGGTGTCCAGCTCCGGTGCGGGGCGCGGCGACGAGCGGTTCATCCCGGCCGACCGTAGCGGTTGGGTTCGCGGGTGCCCGGACCCGGAGACACACGGGCGGTACCATCGCCTCATGGCCGAGACCGATGCGCCCACGGGGCGCGCCGCGACCCGACCCGTTCTCCGCACGGCACTCATCGGGCTCGTTGCGCTCGCCGCGGTCATCACCGTCGGGCTGGCCTGGCCGACGGGTGGGTGGCAGCGCGACGGTGCGCCACTGGCCGTTGCCGGGTGGGCGCCTTACTGGCAGCCGGAGGCATCGCTCGCGTCGTTCGAGGCCAACGCCGAATTGTTCGCCGACGTCTCGGTTGTGGCCTACTCCGCCACCGCAGCCACCACGGTCACCCGCTACCCGGCGATGACCGACGAGGTGCTGGCCACGTTCCGCAGCGCCGCCGCGGCCGCAGGAGTACCGCTGGTCGCGACCATCTTCGACGAGGCCCCACCCAACGCAATGGCGGCCGTGCTGGCCGACCCTGCGGCCCGCGCCGCGCACGTCGACACGATCGTCGGCATCGCCACCACCAACGACTTCGACGGCATTGACCTCGACTACGAGAAGTTCGCGTTCGAAGACGGCCGCTCCACCTGGGCGACGACACGACCGAACTGGGTTGCCTTCCTCACTGAGCTCGCCGCCAAGTTGCACGCTGCGGATGTGCAAATCATCGTCAGCGTGCCCGCCGTGTACGACGGCGGCCAGACCGACGCGAGCGGCTACTGGGTGTACGACTACGCGGCGATGGGCGGCATCGTCGACCGCATCCGGGTGATGGCCTACGACTACTCCACCCTCGGTAGCGGCCCTGGGCCGGTCGCCCCGATCGACTGGGTTCGCGACCTCGTCGCCGCGATCACCGAGCTGGTGCCGGCCGGCAAGATCGACCTCGGCATCCCCGTCTATGGATATGACTGGGTGGTCACCGTGGCCGGCACGTGCCCGCCCGAGCAGACACCAGCGAGTGACGTGATCTCCACGCAGCGACTGACGACGATGATCGCCGAGCGCGGCCTGGTGCCGGTGTGGGACACGGCAACGGGTGAGGCGACGCTCGACTACACCGACACGCTCAGCGGTACCGACGCAGCCGGCACCGCTGTCACCTGCACCGTGCAGCGAACCGTGCGGTTCCTCGACGACCGAGCTGTGCACCTGCGCGCCGCGCTCGCTCACCGCAGCAACCTGCACGGAGTGGCCCTGTGGGCCCTCGGCTATGACAACGATGCCACCTGGGCAGCCATCCGCCTCGCCCGCCGCGGCACCGAAACATGGCCGGAGGAGCGCTAGTGCGTCACCGCTGGGAGGTGGGTCGGGCGAGGGCATGCAGGAGTCAGTACCGCCACTTGTTGCGCTCCCCCAGTCCTGGTGCAGGCGGCGCGGCCGACTGGGTATCCTGCGATCTGCTACACCCCCAGCACCACGCTGCTGCCCGCGAACTACTACGGTGTAATTCATGGCTTCAGCGAACCTACCCGACGAGCTCACCCGCCCGCCACGGATAGCGAGCGCCCCCGTGGTCCACGATGCCATCGAGGTGTGCGCAGGTGCTGGTGGTCAGGCGATCGGGCTCCACGGCGCCGGATTCAGCCACCGTGCCCTCGTCGAGATCGAGCCGGCTGCATGCCAAACTCTTCGCCTCAATGCGGCCCGGCTGGGCTGGGACGACGTCGTTCATGAGGCAGATTTGCATCACTGGCCGAGCAGCGAATTGCTCCCGGAGATGAAGGGCGTGTCCCTGCTCGCCGGCGGCGTTCCGTGCCCGCCGTTTTCAATGGCTGGCAAGCAACTGGGCGCCGACGACGAACGCGACCTGTTCCCGCGGATGCTCGACCTGGCCGAGGTACTACAGCCCCGAGCGGTGCTGATCGAGAACGTGCGCGGTCTCATGTCTGCGAAATTCGACTCGTACCGCGAGCACATCGGCGACCGCCTGCGCATGCTCGGATACACCCC
>JANOKQ010000983.1:0-12124 GCA_031419375.1 Acidimicrobiaceae bacterium | reverse complement strand
CCGAGCGCACCGCCGACCTGTTGATCGAACTGGTCGAACAGCGGCGCACTACGAGGCTGGTTCTGTCATGAACCCCCATGAGAGGAATGAATCCATGCATGCTGTCGTCACCGGTGCCGCCGGTTTCATCGGTTCACATCTGTCCGAACGGCTGATCGCCAACGGTTGGCGTGTCACCGCCATCGATGCTTTCACGAGCTACTACCCACGCGTGGACAAGGAGTCGAACCTTGCTGCGCTACGGCTCGAACCGCGCTTCACGCTGGTGGAGGCCGATCTCGCCGAGGTTTCGCTCGAACCGGTTTTCGCCGATCAACCGGTGGTGTTCCACCTGGCGGCGCAGGCCGGAGTGCGGGCCAGCTTCGGCCAGTCGTTTTCCGGATACGTCCACGACAACCTCATCGTCACCCAACGGATCCTCGAAAAGGCGCTCCGCGCCGGCTGCCCCCGCGTGGTGATGGCCTCCTCGTCATCGGTCTACGGCGACGCCGAGACGTATCCGAGCATCGAAGGGGTCACCCCGACCCGCCCACGCTCGCCGTATGGAGCGACGAAACGGATGTGCGAAGACCTCGCCGACATCTACGGTGGGCTGGGCCTGTCGGTCACCTCACTTCGGTACTTCACGGTCTACGGCCCACGCCAGCGGCCCGACATGGCGATGCGGCGACTTTGCGAGAACGCGCTCGGCGGACCCGAGTTCGTCCTCAACGGCGACGGCTTGCAGTCGCGTGACTTCACCTATGTCGCCGACGCCGTGGATGCAACGATTCGCGCCGGGCAGGTGCAGGAGGTCCCTGCGGTGCTGAACATCGGCGGAGGCGAGGAAGCCACGATGCTGCAGGTCATCTCAACCATTGCTGAGCTCGCTCACACTGCCCTCGATGTTCGCAGGGACGGCGACGGCATCGGTGATGTGCGGCGCACCGCCGCGGATACTCGCCTTGCCCGAACGACACTTGGGTGGTCGCCGACCACCTCGCTGCGGGCTGGTTTGGCCAACCAGCTCGACTGGGTGCGTGCTCGCTCGCTCGTCGCGGCTCATGGTTGAGCAGTGCTCGATCCGCGTGACCGGTTGCGGGGTGACAACGTTGAACATCTGTGACCGCTCAAAGCGACAGGTCCTCGATCGCTACGACCACCGCCTCGGTGCGCTCCGGCCATCGCTTCTTGAGACGGCGGAGGGGTCGGTCGATGCGTCGCAACATGGTGGCGACCAGGTGCCACATGAGGTCTTCGGGAGTGCGGCCGTAGGCATCCACGAGCTTGGCGAGTGTGGCCCGTACCGCCTGGTCGTCGTCCGTTCGACCGTTGTGCATGTTTGCGGCATAGGCCGCGAGGTCGACAGATGGCGATCCCAGCGCGAGGGTGTCGACATCGATCACCCAGGTTCGGTCGCCGTCGCGCAGCAGCTGACCGATGTTGAAGTCACCGTGCACGGGCACGACGTCGGAGGCGATCGGTATGGTTGCCGTCAGCTGATCGACCAGGCGCTCGATGCGCTCGGCCAGTTCCGGCACGGCGAATGCGGCCAGTGCCGCTGGCCGGACCGCTGCCGCCAACAGGGTCCGCGGTCGAAGATCGGGCAGCTCATCGATGACTGCGCCGTGCAACTGGCGCAAGATGTTGGCGGCGCGGCCCACACTGCGCGTTGCATCGTCTCGTCCGAGCGGCAGCCCGGCAAGGGCCTGCTGGGCCACTGCCCCACGATCGGGTCGCGAAGCGAGCAGCCCCGCCGTCGGCAGCACGTCAGCGACGGCACCAAGTGCCCACCGGGCACGTTGCAGCTCGTCGTCGCCGGCGTAGAGCTTCACCACGACGTCCCCGCTGCGCAGCACCGCCCGTCGGCCCGGCACCCACGCAAGGCGTTCGACGACCGCGCCGCCCGGCAGGCCGAGTTCGTCTGCAAGCTGTGCCGCATCGCAGCGCAGCAGTGGCAGTGCCGGATCGTCAGGGTATGCGCGCAGGTGCCAACCTTGCGGCGATGCGATGGCGTGTGCCTCCACAACGGCCGCATCGCTGGTGCTCGTACGTGCGTCGTACTGCACGATGAGGGACTCGCCAGGGCAGTACTCGATGTAGCGGACACGTGCGCTGCTGATCGGGATCGCAAACAGCTCGGCGAGGTGCGGGGTCATCGCGACGGCATCGAGAAGCATCGTCGCAACCGGCAGCCCGTCGTCGGGTGGGGGCAGCGGCAATGAGCTCCTCGCAGCGGTCATGTCACGACCAACCCTACGGCAGCCGCAAGATCGCGGTCGTGGTGTCCGGTTGGCCCCGGCTGTCGGAGAGCTTTGCGCTCAACGAGCTGTTGGCGCTCCAGTCGGCGGGCATGCTTGCCGGCGTCTTCGCCACCAAGTGCGGCGACAGCACAGCCCAGCATCCCGCGCTTGCCGAGCTCGAGGTAGAGGTGGAGCATCTGCCGGGTGGTTCTGCGCACCGGCAGGCGGCGGCCCTGGCCGAGTCGCTCGCACACGTGCGCGTCGACGGTGTGCACGGCTACTTCGCTCATCAACCGGCCGACGTCGCATGCCGTGCTGCGGCACGCCTCGGCGTGCCGTTCGGCTTCAGCGTTCATGCCAAGGACCCACGCAAGGTGGAGCCTGGTGAGCTGACGCAACGATCCCGTGCTGCGGCGTGCATCGTGGCCTGCAACCCCGACGTCGCCGATCAGTTGCGCGCTGTCGGGGCCAACCCGATCCTGGTGCCGCACGGAGTCGACCTCGCGGCGTTCACGCCAGCGACGCGGCGGGCTGTTCGTCCGATTGAGCTCCTTGCCGTCGGTCGACTCGTGGCCAAGAAAGGCTTCGGCGTGTTGATCGAAGCTGTGCGTCTGCTCGATTTTGACTGCCGTCTGCGCATCGTCGGTGATGGCCCGCTCCGGGCGGACCTCATCGACGCAGCCAGCGCTGCCGGGATCCGGGGTCGCGTCGAGTTTCTGGGGATCCGTACGCATGCCGAGCTGCCGTCGCTGTACCGAAGCGCCGACATCGTCGCGGTCCCGAGCGTGATCGACGGCACCGGCGACCGCGACGGCTTGCCGAACGTGGTGCTCGAGGGAATGTCCAGTGGACTGGCGGTGATCGGCAGCGACGTGGCGGCGATCCCGGCCGCCATCGAGCATGGCACCACAGGCTTGCTCGTCGAGCCAGGTGACGCCAAGGGCTTGGCCGAGGCGATCACATCTCTCGCGTTTGACGCACAGCGACGGCACGCGATGGGTGCCGCTGGACGGTTACGCGCCGAAGCGCACTTCGGCCTTCCGGCTTGCACGAACCGGTTCCTCTCGATCCTGGAGGCCGCGTATGGCTGAGCAAACCGTCGCCTACATCCTGATGGGCTACCCGCGGATGTCCGAGTTGTTCATCGCCAGCGAGATCTCTCGAATGGAGGAACAGGGCACGCAGATCCGGCTACTCGTGCTCAAGCCCCGCGATGAGGATCGGCACCACCCCGTTGTCGACCGCATTGTTGCCGCCCCGAGGTACTTCCCGGCGTTCACCGACCTGGCCGATCGGTCGTTTCCGCGCTGGCTGCGAGACAACCTCCCGTCGTATGTGGCACCGATCCGCCGCGTTGCGCTGCACCATCCCCTGAGGCTGGCCCGGGTCACCGGATGGGCGTTGGCTCAGGCGTGGCGCGAGCATCGCGGGTTGCGGCCCCGCGCGGTCTACGCCAAGGAATGGATGCGCGCCGTAGCGATTGCCGACGAGCTCGCAGGTGATGACGCGGTCTCGCACCTCCATGCGCACTTCGCCCATGGCACCACCACCGTCGCATGGTGGGCAGCGCACATCGTCGCCCTTCCGTTCTCCTTCACCGGCCACGCCAAGGACATCTACCAGGCCGACCAGAACCCGAAGGGGCTGCTGGCCCGGAAGATGTACGCCGCCTTCTTCGTCGTCACCTGTACCGACGCCAACCGCCAGCACCTCGAGGCGCTCGCACCGGGTGCCCGTGTCCACGTGATGTACCACGGACTGAATGCCGATTTCGCCCGCTTGCTCGGAGCACCACCACCCGCCGGGGCTCCCGAGCGGTTGCGGGTTATCAGCGTCGGTCGGCTTGTCGAAAAGAAGGGTTTCGACGTTCTGGTCGACGCCATTGCGCTGTTGGTCGAACGCGGCATCGACGTGACCGTGGCGATCGCCGGCGAATCGGGTGACCATGAGGCAGCGATTCACCAGCAGATCGCGCGAACCGGGCTCGCGGACCGCATCGAGTTCTTGGGCACGCTCAGCCAAGCTGAACTGTTCGATGAGTATCGCCGTTCAAGTGTGTTCGCGCTGGCCTGTCGGATCACTGACGACGGAGATAGAGATGGCATTCCCAACGTGTTGATGGAGGCAATGGCCGCGGAGCTACCGGTGGTGTCCACGGCGGTGTCGGGCATTCCCGAACTGATCGACCACGAGGTCAACGGACTGCTGGTTCCATCGGAGAATGCCGAGGCCTTGGCGGATTCCATCTGGAGACTGGCGAAGGATCCTGCGCTGAGCCGGCGGATGGCCTGTGCAGGGGCTGCCACGATTGCCGAGCGCTTCAACGGTGAGGCTCTGGCACGCCGAATGGCCGCCCTGTTCGTCGGCGATCCAGCATGACGACCGATATCCAGGTTTCTCCGCAGCGCGTGATCTGTGTGATCGATCACCTCTGCCGCGACATCGCTACTGCCGAAGCTGCCCGTGCCGGGTGCTACACGCATGCCGGCGTCGAACTCAACCTCGGGCGCACTCCCGACTGGATCAACGACGGTCTCGTCCACGATGAGGAGTGGCGCATCGAATGGGTCAAGCTGTATGAAGGCCTCGACCTTGCTCACGCGTATGCCAGCACGGGCGAGTCCGAGTACCTCGCCACCTGGGAAGATCTCGTCGAGTCGTTCTGCGATCAGGTGATGATTGGTCACGACAACTCCGACGTGACGGCCCGCCGCCTGCAGAACTGGTTGTACGCATGGCGACGCTTCGCCGACGAACCTCGCTTTGGCGGTTTGCGGCCGGGACTCGCCGAGCGACTGTCGACTCGGATCATCGTGGATGCTCGGCACCTCCAGCTCAACCTCACCGCCGAGCGCAACCATCGCACGTTGGAGCTCTATGCGTTGTTGATCGTCGGGCTGTCGTTTCCGGAGCACGATCCGCAGTTGGCCCGTTTCGCGCTCGACGAGCTCGGTGTCAACCTGATGACCGACGTGTGGCGCGACGGCGTGCACCGCGAATGTTCCACGGACTATCACTGCATTGCGCTCCGTTCGTACCTTGGAGCAATCGCCAACGCCCGCGAGGCTGGGCTTGCTCTTCCAGACGGCTTTCTCGATCGGGTCTCGTTGGCGCTCGACTTTGCCCTGCACATCCAACGTCCCGATGGGTTGACCCCCTCGTTCTCCGACGGTGACACAGGTGATTTTCGACGCTTGCTCGCCCTTGGCGCCGACCTGCTGCAGCGCGGAGATCTGCGTTGGGCAGCCTCGATGGGTGAACACGGGACGCCCCCTGCTGAACGTGATGCCACCTTTGCTGCGGGCGGATACCACATCGCCCGCAGCGGGTGGGGAGACGGGCAGACCTCCTATCGCGACGAGAGGTTCATGATGATGGACGCTGGCCCCCTCGGCGATGGCGGGCACGGTCATTATGACCAGCTTTCGGTCGAGCTGTACGCGCAGGGGCGTCCGTTGGTGATCGATCCCGGCCGGTACACGTATGCCGACGATCCGTGGCGGCAGTGGTTCAAGGGTTCGGCGGCACATAACACCGTTACCGTCGATGGCCTCGACCAAACGGCGTACCGTCGGGGCGCTCCGAAGGGCCCAACCTCACAGGCGCGCCTTGTGCAACGGCTCACGCAACCCGACCTCGACGGCATCGAAGCCGAAGCGACCAGCCCCCGACACGACGTGGTGCACACTCGTCGGGTGATCTTTCCGATGCGCGAGTACTGGATCATCCACGACCACCTGCGCGGCAGTGCGAGCCATCGTTACGAGGCCCGCTGGCATCTTCCGGCCTACGCCGACGGCCAGATCGCGATCGAGCACACGGCGGCGTCTACGACGGTCCGCTCGCCGACGGCCACGTTCTCAGTGCCGGCCGGCCTGGAGGTGAAGATCGAGCGCGGTTGGGTGTCGCCGAGCTATGGCGTCAAGGAGCCGGCACCAATCGTGGTCGTGTTGGCACTCGGTACGCACGCCGACATCGTCACCGTCATCTCTCCCGGAGACGCGCTCGTTGCGGTTGATGATCGGTCACTCGGGGGCGCGTTGCGCTGCGAGGTCCGGCGTGGCGACACCATCGATGACCTTGCGTGGTCGGCGAGCGAGCCGCTCATCTGGAAGCGTCGGGGAGCGACACCATGAAGCTTGGCGCGGTTGCGACGTTGGCGGCCGATCCTTTCGTCGCATCGCGCGACGTCTTGCTGGACACCGACCACGTCGCTGAACGGTTGCGCCATCTCCTCGGCGATGACGCCGTGGACATCGAGCACTGCCGCCTGCGCCGCGTGAAGTATCGCGTTGGGGAGAGCCTGCGAGTCGTGTACGACGTCGGGTTGGCGGGTCGCGACGTGGTGATGTCGGCGCGTACGTTCGCCAACAGCCACGCGGCCTTCATCAGCGCCGCACAACCCGCCGTAGCTCACGAGCGCCTGACTGCCGTGGCCCACGACCCCGAAACGAGCAGCGTGTGGTGGATCGTTCCCAACGACCGCAAGCTGCGCAACATGGCCGCCCTGCTCGATGCCCCGCCTCGGGTTCGCAACGTCAGTGGAGTTGCGTGGGACCGGTCGGCCCTCGTTGAGTACTCTCCGGAACGGTCGGCGACGGCTCGAGTGCTCGACGCGCGAGGCGGCGTGGTCGGCTTTGCCAAGGCGTACTGCGATCGTGACGTGCTCGACATCGCTGCGCACTACAACCGCGTCGCAACGGCCCTCGCCCCCATCGGGGTGCGCACGCCGCAGGCAATCGGATGCGCCGGCGCCGACCGGATCGTCGTGCTCGAGCCCATGCCTGGAGTGGCTTGGACCGCACTCGCGGTCGACGATCAGCAGGTGGCGATGCGGCGCTTCGGAGCGTCGATCGGGCACGTTCATGGCCTGCGCATGGAGGTCGGGCTCGGGCCGTTCCAGCGGTACCACCTCGCTCACGTGGCCAACAGTGCCGACATCGTCGGTCGGGCTCGTCCCGACGTTGCCGCCGCCGCGCAGCACCTCCGCAACCGTCTGAGCTGCGGACCACCGAACACCTCTGCCCCGGTGTACCTGCACGGTGACGTCCATGCCGACAACGCTCTCTTCGACGGCGATCAGGTACACCTCATCGACTTTGACCAGGCCGGGTCGGGGGCTGCGGCAGCTGATCTGGGCAGCATGATCGCTTCGCTGATGACCCGGCGCCTGATCGGTTCCGAATTCGGTTCCGATGGTTTGGGTGCGGCCCTGCTCGATGGCTACCGGTCGGTGCGAGCGCTGCCAGAGATCGGTGAACTGCGGTGGTACATCGCCGCGGCGCTCGTGGTCGAGCGCTCCATCCGCGCCGTCAACCGAATGTATGTCCCAACGCTGGCGGTGCTTGCCGAGCTGATCGAACTCGCCGAAGCAACCCTCGATGGCACGCTGGACGTTGATGGCTGAGCGCCCGACTCTGCTGTTCTACTGCCAACACGCAGTCGGTCTCGGCCATCTGGTTCGCTCGTTGGCGCTGGCCGATGCACTGTCGGAACAGTTCGACGTGGTGCTGCTGAATGGCGGGAGGTTCCCCGACGGCATCACGGCCCCCGACGGCGTCCGTATGGTCAACCTGCCTCCGCTTGGGCATGACGCCACCTTCAACCTGGTGAGCCACGATGCGTCGTGGACCGTGGAGGAGGCCGTGAGCGAGCGACCTCGAATCATGCTCGACGAGTTGGCCAGGACCGAGCCCGCTGTGGTGCTGATCGAGCTCTATCCCTTCGGGCGCAAGAAGTTCGAGTTCGAGCTGACGCCGCTGCTCGATGCCGTGCATTCGATGGGCGGTGAGCGTCCTGTCGTGGTGTGCAGCGTTCGTGACATCTTGGTCGGCCAACGGCCCGACCAAGCCGATCACGACGAACGGGCGAGCCGCCTCGCCAATCGTTACTTCGACGCGGTCTTGGTGCACTCCGATCGCCGGTTCGCGCGTCTCGAGGAAACGTTCAGCCCGGCCACTGCGCTGTCGGTGCCCGTCCATTACACGGGGTTCGTCACCAACGACTCCTCTCCGGTGGAGGTCGGTGCAAGCGAGCAACAGCAACGGGTGCTCGTCTCGGCAGGTGGTGGCATGGTCGGGGGACCGTTGTTCAGGGTGGTCGCCGAGGCGCACCATCAATGGCGGAGCGCCCTGGGGCTCACCACCACGCTGGTCGCGGGGCCGTTCATTCCCGATCCGGTGTGGCAGTGGTTGCAGGTGCAGGCACTGCAACTCGAGGGATTCGAGGTCGTGCGCTACCTCCCCGATCTTCGCGTCGAGATGGCCAAGTCGGCTGTCACGGTCAGCCAATGCGGGTACAACACGGCGATGGACATCCTGCGCGCGAAGGTGCCAGCGGTGGTTGTTCCGTACGCAGAGGGACGCGAGGACGAACAGCGTCGACGCGCGACACGCCTCGACCGCCTCGGGGTGCTGCGATGCGTCGAACCTGAGGCGCTCGACGCAATGACCCTTGCCGAGGCGGTGATCGCTGCAGCGACAACCACGCCATCACCGGTCACGCTCGATCTCGGCGGAAGCCATGAATCGGCGCGCCTCATCGCCGAGCTGCTCGGTGTGCGGTCGGCTGCGTGCGGTGTGCGGACGGGTGCCACCACGTGACCGACTGGCTGGACCTCGCTCGCGTTGCGCTCGACACGTCGCCCGGTGTGGTGTCGTTCTTCTTCCGCGACGACGACGTTGGTTGGGACGACGATGCCTTGTGGCACCTACTCGACCGCGTCGACAAGCACGGGGTACACATTGACCTGGCGGTGATTCCCGGGGATCTCGGTGGGATCCTCGCCAGCGGATTGCGCGACAGGGCCGCGAGTGGCTTGGTGCACCTGCATCAGCACGGATTCCGCCACCTCAATCATGAGACGGGGGGCCGCAAGTTCGAATTCGGCCCAAGCCGGGCCTACGACGCGCAACATGCCGACATCGCTACCGGTCGAAAGCTGCTCGACGATCAGCTGGATCGGTGTTTAGAGCCGATCTTCACCCCACCCTGGAACCGGTGCACCGAGGTCACGGCCGCGGTGCTGGTCGACCTCGAATTCGAGGTGCTGTCACGCGATCACTCGGCCGGGCGTTTCGGGCTGGATGGGCTCTGCGAGGTTCCTGTCACCGTCGATTGGTTCGCCAAAGGCAAGTGTGGTCCCGTGTCGCGAGACGAACTCGGTGCGCTGGTCGCGCACCGCATCGTCGGATGGCGCGGTCCGGTCGGCGTGATGCTGCACCATGGCGTTACCGATCCCGAACAGCTGGAGCTGATCGATGAACTCTTCGCGCTCGTGGCCGGCCACCCGCTCGCGGTCTCGACGTCGATCTACAACTGGTCGTTGTGAGTGATCGCCACCGTGTCGCCGTCGAGCAGCTCAACCCGTTCGCCGATCACGTGGCCGGTCGACGAAACCTGCACGGTGATCCCACCGAGGTTGGCGATCGAACTTCCGCTGATGTGGTGCGCCTTCTCGAGTGCCCTGATCACACCGCCATGGGTGACCACCAGCAGCGAGCGGCCCGGGTGGTCGGCCTGCAGCGTCGCGAATGCAGCGCTCACCCGGTTGACCACCGAGACGATGTCTTCGAATCCGTCGGGTCGTTGTTTACCCTCGATCCAGCCGGGCCAGCGTTGCTCGATCTCGATCTTGGTGAGACCGGTCCATTCGCCGGCGTCGCGTTCACGCAGCCGCCCATCGATGATCACCGGCCCGATTCCGGTGTGCTCGGCTATCAGCGCCGCCGTCTCTGATGACCGCTGGAGATCGCTGGAGACGATCCCGTCGATGAAGCCGATCGATCTTGCTGCTTCCACCGATTGTCTCCGTCCCAGCTTGGACAGCGGCGGGTCGGCATGACCTTGCCAGCGCCCGACGGCGTTCCATTCGGATTGCCCGTGGCGGACGACCAGCAGCTTCGAGATCTTCATCGCTGCCGCAAGCTAGCAGCGGCGCGCCATCTGCGAGCCGCCAGGAACGACTCATCGCTGGGTTCCCCGTGAGCCGAAACCCTGCTCGCCCGGCTCACGATCGGTACCGTCTGCAGTTGGCTGCGGCGAGGTTGGACGACCTGGTCATCGGGTTGATCGAAGCCGATCCTGGACTGCCGAAATGGTGGCCGCGGGGGCGCCCGATGCGCCGGACGTACGGCCGGTTCCTTCCCGACGCAGCGCCATTCCTCTCGATCACCCTCGAAACACTCGACGAACCACAGGTGGTCGTGAACGTCGAGGCATTCGAGCACACGCCGGCGGAGTGTGCCGGGGTCATTCGTGCTGCGCCGTTCGGTTGGCTACGAGCATCGCTCGCGGTCAACGACGCGACGCTGCCGTCGCTTACCGCGCTCGTCGGCCTGCGTGGAAGTCGAATGGTGCGGTACCGGCCCGGACAGCGATGCGTCGTCAGGGTCGACGACGGCGGTCGCACGATGTGGGCAAAGACCTTCGCTGACGACCGCGGCGAGATCATCCACCAGAACGACCTCCTCGTGTGGAAGCACCGCCACGAACTCGGTTTCTCCGTCGCCCCACCTGGAAGCTACGACGCGGCGACGCGCACCATGTGGAACGACCACGTGCACGGTGACCCGGTCAAGCACGTGCTCAAAGGCGTTGAGGGGCCGGCGATGGCCGAACGGATGGGTCGGGCGTGCGGCTCGATCCCGGCTTCCACGATGGTGCCGGCTCGGACGAACCAGGCACTGGCGGAACTCGATCGGACCACGATTCGAGCGGCACGCCTCGCAGCGGTCGTTCCGGCGCTCGTCGGTCCGCTGGACGAGCTCCTGGGCCTGCTCGAGCCGGCGCTCACGGCTCCTTCGGGGAGGCCCCCGCGTCCCGTCCATGGAGCTCCGCATCATGAGCAGTGGCTGGCCACCGGCTCAGGCGTGGGCCTCGTCGACTTCGATGGGATGGGGCTTGGAGACCCCGAGCTGGAGGTTGCCACTTTTCAGGCCGAGATCGACTTCGAAGGTGGAATCGCGGCGGGGGCCGACCGGATCAATCAGGCGTTTCTGGATGGCTACGAGTCAACTGCGGGCTCGCTGGACCGCAGGCTCCTCACCGCGTACCGCGCGTTGAAGCGGATGCACAAGGCGGCTCGCACTGCACAGGCGATTCGCCCGGATGGCGGAGAACGCTCCGCAGTCCACCTCCGGCGCGCGCTCGATACGTTCGCGTAAGCGGCCCGCCCCCTGACTTGTGCGACGTCCGGCCCATCTCGCCAGCCTCGCGTCGAACGAAACGCAGCGCGCGCCGGTCACAGGTTGAGCGTGGCGATGGCGGCGCCTTGGGCGTCGATGATCTCGGCGACGCCTGATGACAACGGCTCGTTGAAGCCATAGGCCGCCATGTGCAGTCCGGCCTCGGTGATCAGCATCGTTCGTTCCACGGGCTCGTTGGGCTCACCCGGTTGACCGGCGACGTCGGGGGACGCGAACCGCACCCGAAGCTTTCCGCCCTCGGCGAGGGCCAGCCCGGCGGAAGCGACCACGATGGTGGCCCTGGTCGATGTGAACCGACGTAATGTCGGCTGCACGTCAGCGGGGGGCGGAAGACCTATGTAGACGTCACCAGCGGACAGCTCCATCCGTCGGAGGGACACGGTCACACTCCACATGCCGCCCTCGACGAGTTCGCCACGACCGATGATCGTCGGCGGCGTGGTCGTTCCATCGCCGCCGGGTGGGCCTGATGTGAGGTCGCCGCGAGCAGTGCGGATCGCCAGATCCGACCACTCTTCGGGATCCGCCGAACGAACGTCGCTCACCAGGCCGAGCAGTTCCGATGGCGTGGTGTCGCTGGCGAGTACCGAGATCAGCCGCCCCTCGTGTGTCCACTGGGCGATTCCTGCAACTCCTAGTTCCGGCATGGACCCCAACGTGACTCGTCGCTCGGTCCCGTCACCGGCAATGACGGTG
>JANOKQ010000982.1:0-2184 GCA_031419375.1 Acidimicrobiaceae bacterium | reverse complement strand
CGGGACGTGGCTGCCGGCAGCCGGACGCGACGGTTGTTCCTCGCCCATCAGATTGCCGTAGATCTCGCGGTAGATGCCGAGGAACTTCTCCAACGTGAACCCCTCGAGAATGCGGGTCCGTGCCGCAGCCGCCAGCTGTTGACGCAGGAGGTCATCGGTAAGCAGGCGTACGCACGCATCGGCCAGCGCGCGCGGATCGCGCGGCGGAACGACCAGCCCGGCATCCCCCACCGCCTCACGAACCCCTCCGACGTCAGTCGACACCGTTGCGCGGGCCGACGCCATGGCCTCGATCACTGTGTAGGGGAATCCTTCTGATACGCTTGAGAGCACGACGACGTGCCCCGCGTGGTAGGCATCACAAACCTCCGGTACGCGGCCCTCGAACACGGCCGCGTCATTGATACCAAGGTCGCCGATCAGCGCTTCGCACCGCGCCCGGTAGGACTCGTTGCCTACGGGGGTGGAACCAAACATACGCAAGCGGGCATTCGGAACCTCCTGGCGGACCAATGCGAAGGCCCGGACCAACGTTTCGATGTCCTTCAGGGGGTCGACGCGGCCCACCCACGCGAGCGTGGGTTGAGCCGGTTCCTGGGTCGCCGCTGGAAACAATGCGGGATCCACCCCGTTGTGGACCGGCTGAATATCGACGGCGTCGGCGCCGACCTCCACTTGCCAGCGCCGGTTGTGATCGCTGCCGGGGGTGAGGAGGTCGGCCACGCGGTAGCTGGCGCACGTCAGAAGTCGGTAGAAGCGCAGCATGAACGCGCGGACAGCGAAGGAGTGGGAGCGTGCATCAGCGGCGAGGTAGCGCTCGCGCAGGTAGACGCCATGTTCGGTCAGCACCATCCGTGTTCCGTAGGTCCATTTCGCAGCCATGCCGACCAGTGCGGCGAGACCGTTGGAGACGCAGTGTGTGAGCCGGGCCTTGGTCGGCGTCTCCCAGAGTGGCCGCAGGAGGTGCTCGAGCAGATCGCTGGCCTCCAGTGCATCCCCCACGGTAGCCGCGGGTGCTGTGGAGCCGATTCGCCCACTCGTCTCGCTCGTGGACAACCCGGTGAGCACGCGACGAACCGACGCTTCGGTGCGAAGCTCTGCCCCTACGTCGACGTGCCGTGACAGCTCGTGCAGACGGCGGAGGGCGCCCAGAAGCTCTTTCTCCGGATTGCGATGCATGGACGTGACGGCGGATACGAGCCATGCGTGGGCGTTCGCGACGCCACGGGCATTGCCGCCACGCGCACGTGGACCGCGGGCTGACGGCGCTCCCCAGATCGCAACTGGTCTGATGTCGACGAGGTTGTCGGGAATCGCCACGACGGGACTGTCGGCGGCGGATCCGGTGATGGACACTGCCGCGAACAGCTGGTCCGGGAGTCCCCGAACCAGCTGGTCGCACCAGACCGTTACCCCGCCGTGGTGGAAGGGATACGTGCCCTCGGTGACGAGGGCAACGTCGATTTCGCTCCGATGGCTCACGCGGTGGTGTTGATTCGGAACGCGTACGTAACGCCAGGGATGAGCGTCACCCATCGTGAGCGAAGCCCACCGTAGGAAGCGACCGAACCCGTCCCCGTCAGGGGGACAGCGATCCGCGCCGAACCCGACACCGACACGTAGACGTTGGCGCCCAGTCGGTAGGCGGTGACCAGGCCTGCATTCAGTGCTGCGGTCCATTCGTCCTGACGACTCAACTCGGTCCCGGCTTGGGTCATTGTCGGATTGACCAAGGGAGCTTTGAAGTAGCTGCGGTAGCGGTTGAGCACCTCGTCGACGATGGGGTAGAACGTGCCCTCTTCGGCCAGGTTGGCTTGGTGCATGTAGTGCGGACGCGGGTCATTGCCCAAAAGGTGCCGCAACATGATCGACGCCTCGGAATTGACATACTCCTCCCAAGTCGCCGGCCGTGTCAGGCAGGTAGTCGTCGCTGTGTTCGTGCAGTTCTCGAAGTAGATGTAGTTGTACTCGTCGAGCTGCTCGGCCAAGGTGCCCACGTTGTAGTAGATGTTGGACGGGTGCCGGGGTACCGTCAGGGCAGAGCCGATCGTCCGCTGCGACGGCTTGGCGGACGCATCGTCCGCAAGCCACCTGATACCCGTGGTGGTGAGCGCGGGTGCCAGGGACGGGTTGAGCGGGGTGCCAGTCGGCAAGATTCCGAGGTATGAACCAAGCCCGGAGTGC
>JANOKQ010000981.1:0-8094 GCA_031419375.1 Acidimicrobiaceae bacterium | reverse complement strand
GGCGGCCTCGGTGGCCGTCACGTTCAACACGACCGCTGCCACGTCAAGGGAGTCGGGAACGCCACCGCGACCGGTCACGCGCAACGTCAGTTGCCCACCCTGGCCGAGTGCCGCAGCCGGCGCGCCCGTCCCGTCGCGGGTGTCGAGGATGCGCGCCGGTGCAACCGCAGTGAACGCCGTCATCGCCAACGCCGGCGGCTGCGCAGCAAGTCCCCACGGTGAGTCGACCATCCCCAGGTACAGCACGTGAGCTGCGCCAGCTTGCCATCCCGTCACCGCCACATCGCCGCTGGACAGCACAGTGAGCCGTGCTCTCAACAGGGGAAGCTCGATGCGTCCGGTCATCAGACCCAAAGTGGGGTCCGGACCGATTGATCCGAAGGTGGTGTCGAGAGCCCCGTCGGGCGTGAACGCAAGCAGCTCGTAGACGTCCGGCGCGCCCGGGTTGGAGCGGGTGACGAGCAGGCGTCCTGTTCCCTCAACGGCGAAGCTGTCGAATCTGATCACTTTCGGTGCAGGTAACTCGGTGCCATCACGTGAGTAGCGGCGCAGCGACGTGCTGTTGGTCATCGGATCCCAAAACTCGACGAGGAAACCACCTGTAGGTTCCGGTTGGATCTGTCGACAGTGCCCCCAAGTCGTTGTCGCTCCGCCGCTGCCGAACGAAGTATCGAGTTGCAGCGCCGACGTGTACATCACCAACCGGCACCACGTGTCCGGACCGGTGTTGTCCGCGATGATGGCCAGAATGATACGGCCGTCGGCAAGGACGGTTCCGTTGACCGACCGGTTGCTGCCCGACGGTGCCAGCACTGTGATCGGCGGCTCGGCGATTCGATTTGGAGCTACCACAACCATCATCGTCTCGGACATGTGCGGCGACAAGTGAAGAACACGACCGTCGCCGAGTTCGACCAGGCGGTCCGGAGCGATGAAAGTACTACCGTATGATTTTTGAGTTCCGACCGTGACCGAACCGGTTCCAAAGCGATCGACGATACGCAGCCGGACGTTGTCGGTGGAACCGGCGACGATGATCGAGCCGTCCGCCAGATGGGCGATGTCACGGGCACCCGAAAGGGGCAAAGTGAACACCCCGTTGACGCCGAAGGTCGTGTCGCGTGCGCCTTCGGGCGTGTATTTCACCAACAGTTGCGTGGTCGGGGGCGGGCTGCTCGGGAAGGGCTCGCCCGGGAGCGGACTGTGCGGGGTGACGATGTCGACGAGCGTCGTGAGCGCACCGAAGGGGTCGTCGATCACCTTGACGACCTGCAGGATCTGGCCAGGTGATGCGAGACCGCTATCGAGCACGACTCCGTTGACGCCGAACCCGGGCAGCGGTCCGCCATCGGCTGCGTTCGCAAGCGGGGTCGGTGCAACCGTGGTGGTGACGATTGCGACGATCGTCGCGGTGAGCAACGCTGTGGCAAGCAGTCGACGGAGAGGGCGGATTGGCGTGGTCATGTGCTGAGGTGCCTTTCGAGGGGCGTTCGAGGGTGATCGGGGGTGCCGAAGCAGGTGCGGGCTTGCCGTCAGCGGCTGTCTACACGTACGGCTTGACGAGGATCTTGGCGTGGGCTTCGGGGTTGGCGAGGTCGGCGAACGCTTGCGGGACGCCGTCGATGCCAACGGTGCCGGTCAACCAGTTGCTGATATCGACCTTGCCCTCGGCGATCGCCTGCAGCGATTGGGTGAACTCGGCGGGTTCGTATCCGAGCGCGAACTGGATGCTGAGCTCGCGGCTGATCCCGAGCATCGGGTGGATCCGGTCCTGCTGCATGCACACCCCCACCACCAGGATGCGCGCCTCCTTCGGGGCGATCCGCATCGCCTGTTCGATCATTCCTGGCACGCCGACAGCTTCGAAGATCACGAGTGGGCGGATGCCGTCGATCCGCCGCCACGCCTCGATCGCCGACGTCTCGTTTGGATCGACGACCACGTCGGCACCGAGCGCTTCGGCCAGCCCCCGTCGTTTCGAGGAGAAGTCGGCGGCCACGATCGGCCCGATCCCCTGCATTCGCAACTCGGCGATGCACGCCAGCCCAACCGGTCCGCATCCGAGCACGATCGCCGCGTCACCGCTGGCGATCCGGCTCTTGGCTACCGCATGCACGCCCACCGCCAACGGTTCGGTCAGCGCGGCCATCTCGACCGGCAGACCCGCGGGAACCTTGTTGCCCAACAGATCGTTGAGCACCATCAGTTCGGCGTAGCCACCGTTGTATGCGTTGGAGAAGCCAAGGGCATGCATGCCGGCGGCATCGAATGCGACCGGCAGGCCGACCACCACGTCACCGACGCGCAGGTTCTCGCATCCGGGCCCAACCTCGACGACCTCGCAACAGAACTCGTGGCCCATCACCGTGTCGCGGTTCGATTCGAACATGATCGGCGCCATCGGGTCGATCGGTCGATCGTCGGCCATCTCGGCGCTCACCGCCCGGGCCTGCTCGCCGTGCAACAACAAGTGCAGATCGCTCCCGCAGATCCCGCACGCCAGCACTTTGGCCAGCACCTGGCCGGGGCCGGGCACCGGATCTGGGACGTCGTCGACTCGAAGTTGCCAATCTCGCATCACGGCTGCACGCATCGGGCGACTGTAGGGCGCGCGGCCGAGGCTGCACGGCAGTCACGTCCGGGCCGAACCGTTCAGCCGCCCTTGTGCCAGAGGCGGCTGCTGATCCAATCGGTGTCGATCGGGTTGGAATCCATCCAGTCGCGCACGGCACGGGTCTGGTTCTCTGCCACCCATGCATCCGAACCACGCGAGCGATGGAACCAAGCGACGGCGTCCTCGGCGTACATCATGGCGGCGATCGGTCGGCATTCACGGATGGTGTCGAGGGCGGTCAGCGGGTCGTGGCCGGTGGCCAGCATCGCTGCGAAACCCATTGACGGGCCACGGTTCACGCCCATGTGGCAGTGGATCATCACCTTGCCATCGGGCTCGGCCAGCGCGGTGCTCGCCGCGGTAACACCCTCGGCGAACCAACTGTCGGGCTGCTGACCACCGTGGTCATCGACGCCCACCCAGGTGTAGCCGACTTCGGGCGCATGCTCGGCCACAAACCTCTTGTCGCTGTGCTCGAGGCGGGTGTCGATGATGTGTGTGACCCCGGCCGCCATCCATTGCTCGAGCCCCCTGCCCTTGGCCGCGCCCTCGGGCAGATCACCGCTGAGCACGATCCGCGGGGTCACCCAGCACAACTTGCGCCAGTACTGCATCGGCTCGAATCGTGCTGGTTTGGTTGACTGCTTGTTCGCCACCGAAATCCTTCAATCGCTTGTCGTGCTCGCCCGAGCGGGCATGACAGCATCGCCGCTCCGAGAGGCTGTGCCAACGCCGACACCCGTGAGCTGCGTCGGAGCGTGACGTTCGCTGCAGGTGATCAGGCCGAGAAGTGGCCGATCGCTTCGGTGACGATGCCGAAACCGGCTTCGGCGTCGACGGCTGTGAACACAGTGCAGGTGGGGGCGAGGCGTTCGCGAAGGTGACGCTGGTCGATCACGGTCATCCCCCGGGTGAAGCGTCCCGCCGTTTCGATCGCGACATGCATGTCGACGCTGTTGAACAGGTGAGGATGGGTGAGCACGAGGACGGCGAGCGGGTCGTGCACGACGGCACCGGTGAAGGAATCGTGGCGGGCGATGTAGGTGCCGCTGAAGAACACGAAGAGGTCAGCCAAGATTGGCGCGAGCCGTCCCGGAAGAGCGCGCACCCGCTCGATCCGCTCCGGGGTCGTCTGGAATTGATGCGTCACGTCGAGGCCGCACATCAGCAGCGGACCGCCATAGGCGAACACGGCTGCTGCAGCTTCGGGATCGGCCCAGATGTTGAACTCGGCGACTGCTGACCGGTTGCCGAACGTGCCGCCGCCCATCAGCGAGATGCCGGCGATGCGCCGACCGAGATCGGGGGCGACACGCAACGCCAGGGCGATGTTGGTGAGCGGGCCGATCGGCACCAGCCACGTCCCCTCGTTCGCCCGGCACGTCTCGATGATGAACCCGACCGCATCGGTGCTCTCGGGCGGCCCTGACGGCTCCGGCAGGTCGGCACCGTCCAACCCGCTCACGCCGTGCACGTAGTCGGCGTGCTTTGGTTCGGCAACCAGCGGCCGTTCCGCGCCCGAGTGCACGGGCACGTCGATGCCAAGCAGGTCGCGCACGATGATCGCGTTGCGCGTGGTGCTGGACAGCGGTGCGTTGCCGGCAACGGTGGTGATCCCCAACAGGTTCGTGTGCCGCGCCGCGACCACCATCGCGATCGCATCATCGTGCCCGGGATCGCAGTCAAGGATGATCGAGGTCATCCCCCGAACGTAGATGATCTGGGCAGGATTCTTCCCGGAAACCGGGACAAATTCCGCCCAGATCCTTGGGTGGGTCAGGGGAGGTGGAGGGTGCCTTCGGGATCAAGGGCTACCGCGCGGCCTACCCATTCGCCTTCGCACATGGCTGCTGCCAGGGAGGCATCGGTGGAGGTGCCCCAGGCGCGGCGACCGTTGGCGAGGATGCACGACGCGATTGCCCGCTCGGGGGTGCCCTCGCGCGAGTGCATCACCGTGTACGCCTCGACCGTGGTGGCACCGGCCGCGTCGGCGGGTAGCGCGAGTTCGCGGCGAGGGAGCGCGTCGATCTCGTCTTGCGGGTAGTCGAACCGGAAGCCGCCGGCGGGCGGCGTGGTGGAGTACACGCCAAACGCGTGTTTGGTGGTGTAGCCGCCATTGGCCCACACCAGCCCGCGGGCACCGGGAGTCGACCGAAGATCAGTCATCATCGTCGCGATCGCGTGCATGACGTAGTTGTTCCACGGTCCGCCGCCGAAGGGCAGCCCTCCGGTGCGGGTGAGCTGCCGGGACAGGTCGAGCCCGAGACTTTGCGCGCCCAACTGCACGGCTGCTGGGAAACACGAGTACAGGTCGACGAGGTCGATGTCGTCGATGCCGACGCCGGCCAACTCGAGCGCGCGGCGACCTCCGAGCTTGATCGCCGGGGTTTCGTGGAACGACCAGCGATGGCTGACGAACTGGTGCTCGTGACAGTCCGTACCGGAGTGCGGGAACACCCAGCGATCCTCCGGCACCCCGAGATCGCGCGCCCGCTGCACCGAGCACATGATCAGCGCAGCCGCCATGTCGACGTCGTTGTTGGAGTTCATGTACTTCGGGTACGGGTACCCGACCATCCGGTTCGACGGCCCGACGGTGCGGATCTCTTCGGCGGTGCGTACCTCGCGGCTCCACGCATTCGGGTTGTGCGTGGCGACCTCGCTGAAACGGGCCCACAGCTCACTGATCCTCACCTGATGCTCGTCGACGCCGCGGCCGGCCGCGGCGCGGATGGCGGTTTCGAACATCGGATAGATCTGGATCGGCATCATGATCTGACGGGCGAGCTCGTCGGGGTGGTTCATCACCAGTTCCTCGCCGAAGATCCGCGGGACCGAGGCGTCCGGTGCCTTCGGCCACGGCAACTCGACCCCAGCCTTGCGCGCCCGCATCCGGGTTCGCCACGATTCGCCGCCGGTGAGCACGGCCATGTCGAGCTCGCCGCGCAGGATCGCGCCGGCCGTGGTGTTGACGAGGCTCTGCGGGCTGTTGCCGCCATTGGTGGTGAGGCCGAACTCGCGAACGTCGAGACCGAGCCGCCCGGCCACTACCTCGGCCGGGTTGCCGTACTTCCAACTCAGCAGCGCGACCACGCGCAACGAATCCACGGCGCCCAGCGAGGTGAGCCCGGCATCGGTCGTCGCCTGCCGGATCGCTTCGCTCATCAACGTCGCCGGATCGAGGCCGTCATCGACACCCTCAGCGCGGTGCAGGAACTGGCCGGAGCCGATGAGGACAGGGGTACGGGGATCGAGCGTCACGCCCGGAGGTTACGGAGCGGGCCCCGGCCCGCATGCACCGGCAGTCGAGCCGGTGGCCGCACGGGCGACCGGCGCGTACACTTCTTGGCCGTGTCACGCATCGCCATTGGCTCCGACCATGCCGGGTTCCCCTTGAAACAGCACGTGATCGGCGTGCTCGAAGCCGGCGGTCACGATGTGGTCGACCTCGGCACCGATAGCACCGACAGCGTCGACTACGTGCCCTACTGCGCGGCCGTCGGACGGATGGTGCGCGACGGCGAGGCCGACCTGGGCATCGTGCTCGGCGGCAGCGGCCAGGGCGAGCAGCTCGCCGCCAACAAGGTGCGCGGCGTGCGCGCCGCACTGTGCAACGACCTCTACACGGCGCGGATGGCGCGGGCGCACAACGATGCCAACGTGCTCAGCATCGGTGCCCGTGTGGTGGGCATTGGGCTGGCCGACGAGATCCTCGATACGTTCTTGACCACCCCCTTTGAAGGTGGTCGCCACCTCCGCCGTGTGCAGCAGCTCATGGCGCTCGAGCAGGAGTTCTGATCCATGCCGTTCCCCTCCGATACGAACCCGGATACGGAGATCTTCGATCTCATCGATCGTGAGGTCGAACGGCAGTGCAGCGGCATCCAGCTGATCGCCAGCGAGAACTTCACCTCCCCGGCGGTGATGCGCGCCGTCGGCAGCGCACTGACCAACAAGTACGCCGAGGGCTACCCCGGCAAGCGCTACTACGGCGGCAATGCGATCGTCGACGAGATCGAGGCGTTGGCCATCTCGCGGGTCAAGGCGCTGTTCGGCGCCGACCACGCCAACGTCCAGCCGCACAGCGGCGCCAACGCGAACATGTGCGCGTACCAGGCGGTGCTCAACCATGGCGACACGGTGCTCGGGCTCAGCCTCGACCACGGCGGCCATCTCACCCACGGCTCGCCCGTCAACGCAAGCGGCAAGCTCTACAACTTCGTGCCGTACAAGGTGACCCCCGGCGACGAGCGGATCGACATGGACCATGTGCGCGACCTCGCCCTCGAGCACCGCCCGAAGATGATCGTGGCCGGCACCACCAGCTACCCGCGCCGTCTCGATCCCGAGCCGTTCAAAGCGATCGCCGACGAGGTGGGCGCGCTGTTCATGTTCGATGCCGCGCACATCGCCGGGCTGATCGCCGGCGGGGCGGCCCCAAACCCGATGCCGTTCGCCGACATCGTCACGTTCACCACCCACAAGACCCTGCGCGGCCCGCGCGGTGGGTGCATCCTCAGCACGGCTGCACATGCCGCGGCGATCGACAAGGCCGTGTTCCCCGGTTGGCAGGGTGGCCCGCTCGAGCATGTGATCGCCGGCAAGGCGGTGGCGTTCTTCGAAGCCGCACAGCCGAGCTTTCGCGACTACGCCCACCAGATCGTCGCCAACGCCAGCGCCCTGGCCGTTGCGTTGGTGCAGCAGGGTTTCCGTCTCGTCAGCGGCGGGACCGACAACCACCTGATGGTCGTCGATCTGCGCCCGTTCGATGCCGACCTGAGCGGCAAGCAGGCCCAAGCGGTGCTCGACCTCGCCGGCATCACGCTGAACAAGAACACCATCCCCGACGACCCGCGCAGTCCGTTCGTGACCAGTGGTGTGCGCATCGGCACCCCATCGGTCACCACCCAGGGCATGCGTCAGGCCGAGATGGCCGACATCGCCGCCCTCATCGCCAGGGCGCTGCGGATGCGCGACGACGAAGCCGAACTGGCCGCAGTGAAGGCCGACGTGACCGCGCTGTGCGCGCGCTTCCCCGCCTACGCCTGACCTACGATCACATCCGTGCCCACCACCGGTGACTACCTCGTCATCGGCCTCGCGGCAGCACTCGTCACGTTTGCGGCTACCCCCGTGGTGATGCTTATCGCCAAGCGGCTGGGGTGGATCTACGAGCCGAACGAGCGCACGGTGCACACGCTGCCGATCCCCGACGTTGGCGGCTTGGCGATGTTCGCCGGGTTCGGTGTTGCGTTCGCTGTGTCGCGATTGTGGAACGATTTCGACCAACTGTTCGCCCGCAACGGCGAGCCGCTCGGGGTGCTCATCGCCGCGGCGATCATGTTCGCTGTCGGGTTGCTCGACGACGTTCGTGACCTCTCTGCGCCGGCCAAGGTGGTCGGCACCGTGCTCGCCGGCATCGCGCTGGTGTGGTTCGGGGTGACGATGCGATTCTTCCGGTTGCCGTTCCTCGACGTCTT
>JANOKQ010000980.1:0-3963 GCA_031419375.1 Acidimicrobiaceae bacterium | reverse complement strand
GCGCAGCATCGACTGGGACGCGCTGATCGAGGTGAGCCCGTCGGCATCGGCGGCGCTCTGCACGAGCGTGAGCACGAACACCCCGACGAGTGCGTATGCGACGAAGCGGACCGGCGCGGGCATGCGCAGCAGCGCGTTCATGCCGACGCCCCGACGAGTGCTGCGGCCGCCGACTTGGTTTCTTCCCTGTCGCTGATGCGGCGGACCAGCTCGTAGGAAACCACGGCGGCGAGGATGATGATGCCTTGCATGATCACGACGATCTCGCGTGACGCAGCGTTGGTGGACTGCAGCACACCGGACGAGATGTCGAGGAAGGCGAACACGAGCGCGGCGACGGCCACGCCGACGGGGCCATTGCGGCCGAGGAGCGCAACGGCGATGCCGGTGAAGCCGAGGCCCTGGATCGGGTTGGACGGGAACGACCCGACCTGCATCACCTCGGTGAGCCCGACGAGGCCGGCAATCGCGCCGGAGATCGCCATCGCGGTCACCACCATCCGTTTCGGAGGAACGCCGCCGGCCCGGGCGGCAAACGGATTGATCCCGCTGGCGCGCAGATCGAACCCGAAACGGGTGCGGTTGAGGACCACGTAGTACGCTATGCCGACGATCACCGCGACGACAAGCATCCCGGTCAACTCCTTGTTCTTGCCGATGTCTCGGGTGAACACCTCGACGACGTTGTTGAGCGTCGGTAGCAGCCCGGACTCGTCGATAGGTGTGGTCCCGACCCTGGTCGCCGATCCACCTGAGGACAATCCCTCTGCCTGCCACCGTCTGAGGAGGAAGGCAATGAGGCCTGTCACGGCAATCGCGTTGAGCATGATCGTGGAGATCACCTCGTTGATCCCGCGGGTCACCTTGAGCACACCTGCGGCACCGGAATACGCGGCACCGACCGCCATCGCCACCAGGAAGATGAGTGGGACGTGGAGGACGGCGGGGAGGCTGACCACCCCGCCGACGTGGGCGGCGACGACGGCGGCGAGCAGGTACTGCCCCTCGACGCCGATGTTGAACAGCGCGATCCGAAAACCCACCGCAGCGGCAATACCCGAGATGTACAGCGGGGTGGCACGGTTCAAGATGTCGACCATCGTCTCGAGCTTGCTTGCGTGTTGGAGCATGTCGCCGTACGCGCGCCCTGGGCTGCTCCCGGCGATGACGAGCACGATCGACGACGTGATCACCGCGAACGCGACCGACGCCACGGGTGCGGCGAAGTGAAGGAGGAGTCGTCGCGATTGTGTCATCTCAGGCTGCTCCCTCGATCTGCTCGGAGCCAGTCATGTAGGCCCCGAGCTCCCTCGGCGTGGTCGTCGCCGGGTTGAGCGTGGCGGTCACCTTGCCGCGGAACACGACGACGATCGAATCGGAGAGGCCGATCAGCTCATCGAGGTCGGCCGAGATCAGCAGGGTTGCCATCCCGGCGGCGCGGGCGGCGCGAAACTTCTCCCACACGGTCGCCTGTGCCCCCACGTCGATGCCGCGCGTTGGGTGCGCGGCGATCAGCACGACGGGTTCGGCCGACATCTCCCGGCCGACGATCAGCTTCTGCTGGTTGCCGCCCGAGAGGGCTTGCGCGCTGACGTCGATGTTGGGGGTCCGGACGTCGAACTCCTCGCGGATCTCCTCGGTTCGTTTGCGGGAGCCTTCGCGATCGATCCATGGGCCGCGCGCGAACGGCTTGCGCGTCTGGTGGCCCAGTGCGGCATTTTCCCACAGCGGTGCCGGAAGCAGCAGACCCTCCCGTTGGCGATCCTTCGGGATGTACCCGAGGCCGAGCTCACGACGGTGGCGCACGGGGGCGCGGGAGATGTCCTCGCCGGCGAGCGTCACCGTCCCCGAGGATGGGGTGATGCCCATGATCGCGTCGATCAGTTCCGACTGTCCGTTGCCTTCCACGCCGGCGACACCGAGCACTTCACCGCGGTGGATGCAGAAGCTCACGTCGTCGAGCAGCGCTCTCCCGTCGGCTGACCGCACGGTCAGGTTTCGTACATCGAGCGCGACCTCGTCGGTCACGGTGGAACCTGTGGTCGCCGGTGTCGGCAGCTCGGAACCGACCATCAGCTCGGCGAGGTCGCCTGCGGTCACGTCGGCAGGTTTCACGGTTGCGATCGTTCGGCCCTGACGGATCACGGTGATGGTGTCGGCGATGGCCAGCACCTCGGCCAGCTTGTGGTCGATGAAGATGATCGTCGATCCTGCGGCCTTGAGATCCCTGAGGTTGCGGAACAACTCGTCCACCTCCTGCGGGACGAGCACCGCTGTGGGCTCGTCGAGGATCAAGACTTTCGCCCCGCGGTACAGCACCTTGATGATCTCGATCCGCTGCCGCTCACCGACTTCGAGCGTCTCGACGAGATCGTTGGGGTCGACGCTGAGCCCGTAGGCGCGGCCGACCTCGCCGAGGTGGCGGCGTGCTGCACCGAAGTCGATGCGGCCCCCGGCGGAGGTGGGCTCGGCACCGAGGATGACGTTTTCGAGCACGGTCAACTGGTCGGCAAGCATGAAGTGCTGGTGGACCATGCCGATGCCGGCAGCGATCGCTTCGGTCGGCGAGGTGAACCGAACGGCCTTGCCGAATACGCGCATCTCGCCCTCGTCGGGCTGCTGCATGCCGTACAGGATCTTCATCAGCGTCGACTTACCGGCACCGTTCTCACCGCAGATTGCATGGATCTCGCCTTCTTCGACCGTGAGGTTGACCTGGTCGTTGGCGACCACGCCCGGAAAGCGTTTGGTGATCCCGACGAGTTCGATCGCGTTGCCCACAGGCCCTCCACTACGTCTGAGTACGACCGAGCACGACAGCCGAACTGTGGCTGGAACCGGAACGGGACCGGGCAAGGTGCCCGGTCCCGCTCACAGTAGATCCGATTGGCATCCCCGTTCATCAGCGACGATCGGGGATGGACTCGCTTGCCCTCGGTCAGGCCTTGGTCGGATCGGTCGGCACCGTGATGGCACCGCTGACGATCTCGGCCCTGATCTCTTCGAGCTGCGCAGCGATGTCGTCGATGAACCCACCGGAGGTGGAGTAGCCCACGCCGTCGACGGACAGGTCGTACGTCTGCGGGCCGGCTGCGAACGTGCCGTCGACTTGCGCCTTGATGATCTCGTACACGGCCACGTCGACGCGCTTCAGCATCGAGGTGAGCACGAACTCCTGCACGGCCGGGTCGACGGTGTTGTACTGGTCGGAGTCGACACCGATTGCCCACACCTTCGTACCGCTGCTGTCGCTGTGGGTCTTGGCTGCCTCGAACAGGCCAGCGCCGGAACCGCCTGCCGCGTGGTACACGATGTCGGCACCGCTCTCGTACATCGCCAAGGCGATGTCGCGGGCGCGGTCGGGAGCGTTGAACCCGGCGAAATCAGGCACTGCGGAGATGTACTCGGGCACGATCTCGATGTCGGGGTTGATGCTCTTTGCCCCGGCGATGTAGCCGGCCTCGAACTTCTCAATCAAGCCAAGACCGCTGACGCCGCCGATAAAGCCGATCTTGCCGGTGGTGGACTTGAGTGCCGCTGCGGCACCGACCAGGTACGAGCCCTGCTCCTCGGCGAACACGAGGCCGGCGATGTTGGTGCCGTACGGCGCCGGCGGATCGAGCGCGAAGTCCAGCATCGACGAGTCGACCACGCCGAAGTTCACACCGGCGTTGGCCGTGCCAACCGCTGCAGCGTCGGCTTCGAACAAAAAGCCGACAGCGATGACCATGTCGTTGCTGTCGGCAGCCAGCTGCAAAAGCTCGGCGCGGTTGGAGCCGTCTTCGTTCGGTGATGCCTCGGTGTAGGTGATGCCGAGCTCGGTGGCGGCCCGGTCGATGCCGGCGAACGCCGAGTCGTTGAACGACTGGTCGCCCCGGCCACCGATGTCATAGACGAGGCCGACGCTGAAGTCGCCCGTGGCGGGTATTTCGGAAACGGCCGGCTCGGTGCTGACGGGTTCGG
>JANOKQ010000979.1:0-5999 GCA_031419375.1 Acidimicrobiaceae bacterium | reverse complement strand
CGAGTGAATCAGCAGCCCGCCGCCGACCAGGAAGCCGAGGTGCTTGCCACCGATGAACCAGCTCCCGGCGAGCACGGCCGCGATCACCCCCACGATGGTCGTCGTGACCATTGGGTGCCAGCGTGCTGTGGTGACCGCAAGGCGGCGGGGTAACGGCAGCGCCATTGCTGCGCCGACCAGCAATGCGAACATCCTGGTGTCGGTGCCGAAGTACACCCGGCTCGGCGACGACGTGAGCGACAGCGTGACCATTGCGGCCGCCGATGCAGCAGCGCCCGCCAGTGTGATCCACGTCAGCACCCGCACCCCGTTGCCTCGACGCAGCGCGAGCACCACCACGAGCGGCCACACCACGTAGAACTGCTCCTCGATGGCGAGGCTCCACAGGTGGGTGAACGCCGACGGCACACCCGACGCTGCCCAGTAGTCGCGGGCGGTGCTGATCAGGTGCCAGTTGGCGAGGTACGGCAACGACCAGCGGGCATCGGTTCGGGCGACCGCCTGCTCGGCGGGTGTTCCCCAGATGATCAACCACGCCAGTACCGCGCCGATCATCGCCGCGACCGCCGGAAGCAATCGCCGGAAGCGTCGGCCCCAGAACTGACCCAGCCGGATCGTCCCGTTCGTTCGGTGCTCGCGCAGCAGCAATGCGGTGATCAAGAAGCCCGACAGCACGAAGAACAGGTCGACGCCGAGGAATCCGCCATTGATCCGCCCGAGGTGGTAGGCGACTACCGCAGCGACAGCGGCGCCGCGCAGCCCATCGAGCGCGGTCCAGTGCACGGCACTCGATGATGGTTCTCGATCGATCTGCATGATGATGGCGACTCCGCGTGTGCCGTTCTCCCGCACCGAGGTACCGACGATACCGGATGGCCCGTGTGCGATGCACGCGTGACGTAGGCTGCTTTGCTGAGTTTGCGCCACATGAACCCGGATCATCACGCTCCACGCTCCGCGATCCCGCGTGGCCTGATCATCGCCACCGCGGTCGGCGCAATCTGGCGATGCGCGGTGCTCGTGTTCGACAAATGGGACCAGCCGCTGCTGCTCAACGACTCGCTGTACTACTCGGCCCAGGCCAGCCAGCTCGCCAACGGCGTGTTCTTCCGCGAGATCTTCGTCGACCAACCCGGTGCCGAGCATGGCCCGCTCACCGCGCTGCTGCTGGCCTCGGTGAGCTGGCTCGAACACCCCCAGCCGTGGCAGCGGACGATCACGATGCTGTGTGGCGTGGCCACGATCGCGGTGATCGGCTTACTCGCCGGCCGGATCGCCGGACGACGGGCGGCGATCACGGCCGGCTGGCTCGCTGCGGTGTACCCCAATCTGTGGATGAACGACGGGTTGGTGATGAGCGAGAGCATCAGTGTGCTGCTCGTGTCGCTGTTCCTGCTCGCTGCGCACCGGCTGCTCACTGCGGTCGGACTGCTCACCGCAATCGGGCCGGTTCGGTGGCAGCGGGCAGCGATCGTGGGCCTGCTCGCCGGATTGGCCACCTTGGCGCGCAGCGAACTCGCGCTGCTGGCGCCCGTGACCGCGCTGTTGATCATCGTGGTGCACCGTCGCTCCGGAGACGCGGCGGCGCTTCGGTGGCGCAGCGCGGTGCTGCAGCCGGCCCTGGTCATCGGTGTTGCCGTGCTCACGGTGTCGCCGTGGGTCGCGTTCAACCTGGCCCGCTTCGAGCGCCCGGTCACCCTCACCACCAACGACGGCACCACCCTGCTCGGCAGCTACTGCGACCCCACGTTCTACGGCGACGAGATCGGCGGGTGGAGCCTGTTCTGCGTTGTCGACGACGACCCGCGCTACGGCATGGACGAGGAACCGTCGCTCCGTTCGCAGCGCCAGCGGAGCCAAGCTGTCGAGTACGCCAAGGCCAACGTCACCCGGCTTCCCGTGGTGGTCGCGGCTCGTGTCGGGCGCACCCTCGACGTGTACGGGCTCAACCGCCTGGTCGCCCAAGACGTCGGCGAGGAGCGTTACCGGTGGGCCTCGTGGGCGGGCATCGTGATGTGGTGGGGTTTGGCCGTCGCTGCGCTGTTCGGCGTCACCAGCGTCGGGCGGCGTGATCGCTGGCTCCTGGCGATCCCGGTGGTCGCGGTACTGGTGACGACGGTGGTGTTCTACGGCGCGCACCGCATCCGGTCATCGATGGAACCAACCGTGGTGGTGCTCGCCGCGGTTGGGTTCGTCGCGATGTGGACCCGCCGCACCCCGGGTGCGACGGCCGAGCGATGAGCGAACATCGATCGATTCCGTATCAGCCGGCGCTCGATGCGCTGCGCGCGATCGCCGTGATCATGGTGCTGCTGTTTCACGGCGGGGTCTCGTGGATGGGCGGCGGGTACGTGGGCGTGTCGGTGTTCTTCACCCTGTCCGGCTATCTGATCACCGCATTGCTGCTGGCCGAGCACGACCGGACGGGCACCATCGCGCTCGGGAGGTTCTACGCGCGGCGCACCAAGCGGTTGTTGCCGGCCAGCTTGATCTGCCTGGCGGCGGTCGCCATCGCCGGGGCCGCGGGTGCCTTCGACAACGTGTCGTCGCTTCGTCGCGATCTACTCGGCGGAGTGTTCCAGGTGGCCAACTGGGTCAAGTTGTTCGGCACCGGCAGCTATGCCGATCTCACCAACGCCACACTCGGCCGGGTCGCCCCGCTCGAGCACTACTGGTCGTTGGCGATCGAGGAGCAGTTCTACTGGGTGTGGCCGCTGGTGATGCTGGTGGTGCTCGGCCGAATTCGCACTGCGACCGGGCGGCTGCGTTTCCTCGTCGCCATGGCGGTGATCGCGGCGATCGCCGCGCCGGTGATCGCCGCCGTCTGGGGTGCCGACGCGGCGTACTGGTCGACTCCCGCTCGCGCCGGGGAGATCCTTGTCGGCGCGGCAGTGGCTGCGGCGCTCAATCGCTATCAGGCCCGACCGGGATTGTCGTTGCCGCTCGTGGCGATCGGCTTGGCTGCGATCGGGTGGGCCGCAGTGACGTGGCCGACGTTCGGTGGACCGGCGTACGCAGGCTGGTTCCCCGTGTTTGCGTTGGCCACTGCGGCGGTGATCGTCGGGGTGCAGCACCACTCGCCGGTTCGGCGAGGCATGTCGTGGCGGCCGTTGGTGTGGACCGGGGGGATCAGCTACGGGCTGTACCTGTACCACTGGCCGTTGTTCGCGGCGCTGTCCGAGTCGCGCCTCGGCATCGGCGGCGTGGCGCTGTTCGTGGTGCAGATGTCGGCCACGTTCGCACTCGCGACGGTGTCGGCCAGGCTTGTGGAACGTCCGGTTCGCGCGTGGTCGCCGCCGCCGCTGCGTCCGCTGGTTGGTGCGGTCGCGGCGACTGCCGCCGTGGCGGTCGGGGTGGTCGTCATCGTCGAGCCAACCGCCACGACCGCCGTCGATCTCACCGCCGCAGCCATCGCCCCGGTCGAGGGAACGCTGGCCGAGCTTGCCCTCGCCGCGCCCCCCTCGACACTCTCGATGCCCTCGCCGGCCGCGCCGGTTGGCGGCGCTGCCTCCGGGTCGACGGGTTCGACGGGCCCGAGCGGCTCGACGGGTTCGATGGGCCCGAGCGGCTCGACGTCGACGTTGGGTCCGAATGACGGGGCCTCGCCCCGGTCGACCGATGTCGGTTCTGCCGCGAAGCCGATCGTCCCGGTGGCGGTTCCGGCACCGAGCCGGCCGGCCAGGATCGTCGTGGTCGGCGATTCCACCGCGCAGGCCGTCTCGATCGGCTTGGTCGAGTGGGCCACACAGCATCCAGACGTGGCCCGCGTGACGGTCGCCGCATCGCCGGGCTGTGGGTTCATGCGGTCGGGTCAGGTGCCATCGGAGAACACCGTCGACTTCGACGGTGAGTGCGACCGCGTGCTCGACGAGCGCCTTCCGGCGATGGCCCGCGACCTGCAGCCCGACGCGGCATTGATGATGGTGACGATGCGCGACGTCGAGGACCGTGTCTGGTACGCCGACGAGGGGGTGCTGTCGCCGTTTGACGACCGTTTCCGGGAGCGGATGCTGGCCGACTATCGCGCCATCGCCGACACGCTGCTGATGGCAGGGATCGATCGTCTGGTCTGGGTGTTGGCGCCTCGCCCGCTGGTTCCGTTCGAAGGCGAGCAGCGCAAGATGCGCAACCCCGCCCGGTACGCGGTGCAACACGGGGTCATCGAACAAGTGGCCCGCGAGCGGGCCGGGGCGATCACCGTGCTCGACCTGAACTCGTGGTTGACGGAGGTGGGGCTCGTCGAGGACGTGGGCATCCGCCCCGACGGCATCCACATCTCGCCGGAGGCGGCGCTGTGGCTGAGCGAGGTCTACCTTGCCGGTTCCGTCGTGTCGGCTGCCATCGCCTGACCCGGTTGGCCCGACTCGTCGAGAGCGCCGTCGCGTTCATCGTTGGCTAGGCACCCGGCAACAAGCAGTACCACCACGAACAGCCCGGGTCGATGAAGGTCTTCGAAATATGCGGTCCATGCCGCGTCGGCCGGATACCGGAACGAACGCTGGCGTTGAGCCACCACCAGTCCGAGCGCGCCGGCCAGCACCGGCGAGCACCAGGCCAGCAGTCGCGGCCGACGCAGCATCATGATCAACACGGCCGGCACGAGCGCCAGCAACGCCGACGGAGCGCTGATTGCCAGGCCCGCTCCCAACACCACCGCACCCGCGGCCACCAGCGTCGGCCGCAGTGCCGTCTGCGGTGCATCGACCGCGAGTGAGGGTGCCGCAAGCCCGGCGGTGAGCCCAGGGGTGAGCATGGTGTGGGCCGCGGGTGATGGGTCGGGGCGGCGCCGGCTGAAGGCCGCGATGGCGATGCACGCGGCGATACCGAGCCCGGCGATCCCGAGCGCAATGTTGAGTCCGCGTTGTGGTGTCCAGCGCATCGTCACCTCGCGTGCCGCATCGCTCGGCTCGAGCCACCAGCCGTTGAACCCCCCGGCGATCTGCGTGGGTGCGCCGAGGGGGCGCCCGCCGGTCACCGCGGCGGTCCATGCCGCGTTGTAGCCCTCGCCGAGGATCAGCCAACAGCCATCCGGGCACGCGGCGACGTCGGCAGTGCGCGTGGTGCGGGTCCGCCGCACCGTGACTGCCGGGGGAGTCACCGCCGGGGAAGCCGCCGCCGGGCCATTCGCCGCCGAGCCGGTGTCGCCGGAACGCAACACGACTTGATCGACGCTGACCCCGGTGATGCTGCCGACGGTCGAGACCACGCGGTGCGGGCCGGGGGCCAACTCGATCGGCGCGTCGTCGCATGCGGCCACGTCGACGGTGTCGCCACGGCGCAGTGCGGCCGCAGTGGAGGTGCCGAAGCGGATGCCGACCGGTGAGCCGTCGATGGTGATCAGGTCGTCTCGGCACGACTCGATTTCGACGGTGCCGGCCGCCGCGAGTGGCACACCGGTGATCTCGGTGATCGCTGCGGGAAGCTCGACGGGTTCGGCGAAGCGCCGGTCGATCGTGAACGCCGGCTCGACTGCGGCGATCGTCACGGTCATCTGCGTGCCGGTGGCCCCGGCAAGGTCGATGGTCGAGATGTCGGTGTCGTCACCCGCTGACAGGCCGACGGTCCGCTCGGTGCCATCGATCGTCACGGTGACGGCGGTGACGATCGAATGCAGCCCGTCGCGTGGCTGGGTGAACGAGACGATGCCGATCGGTGTGGTGGGATCGAGCGGCACGCTCACGCTGGAACCCACCGCCATCGCGAACGGTGTCGTGTACGAAGTTGCCGGGTCGCCATCGAAGGCCGCGCCAGCACCTGCGCCGGGCACCCCGACGAGTCGCCGGTTGCTGACGGGTGGGTTCGTGGCGCCGTCAAGGCGGCCGAGTACGTCGTCGGCGGCGCGGCGGTCGAGACGCAGCGTGGCGGTCAGCACCGCCGACCGCTCGACCGGCAGGGTGAACTCGCGCACGAGTGCCGGTTCGGGGTCGGAGCGCCACCGGTCGGTGGGCCGCACGCGGTCGCGTGTCATCACGATTGCTAGCGGCCGGGCGGCCTCCAGG
>JANOKQ010000978.1:0-10605 GCA_031419375.1 Acidimicrobiaceae bacterium | reverse complement strand
GTTGCGGATGCCGCCGAGGTTCTTCTGCAGCTTCTCGAGTTCGCGGCCGAGCAGGAGTGCTTCCTTCTTCGGCATTGAATCGAACTCGCCGGAGATGCGCATGCGCTCGTACTCCTGCATCTTCGAGACTCGCTTGGCGATGGTCTCGAAGTTGGTGAGCATGCCACCCAGCCAACGCTCGTTCACGTACGGCATACCCGACTTCTCGGCGTAGCTGCGGACGGGATCTTGGGCCTGCTTCTTGGTACCGATGAACATGATCGAGCCGCCCTTGGCCGACAGATCACGGGCGAAGTTGTACGCAGCCTCGACACGGGTGAGGGTCTGCTGGAGATCGATGATGTAGATCCCGCCGCGCTCACCGAAGATGAACCGCTTCATCTTCGGGTTCCACCGCCGGGTCTGGTGTCCGAAGTGGACGCCCGCTTCCAACATTTGCCGCATGGTGACGACTGCCATGATCTCTCCTTGTCGCGGTTGGCTGCGCACCTGACCCAGCACCGCACGACTTGACGAGCGGCGACCGCGAGGCGGGAGGCACGATGGGATCTCGGTTTGCCAGGGCGGCGAACCGGTTGGAGATGCTATCTGCGAGGTGTCGCGTTCGGGCAGACAAGCCGGCCTGGACCAGCCGCTGGCGGTGGCGTTCCGTCGATGGGCAGCAGCCGCCGGCGATACCGGCGCTGGCCAAGCAGCGACGTGGGATCGACGGGGCGGTCGCCGTCGCGTAGCCCAAAATAGAAGGTGTCGGTGGTGGTGCCGATGCGCTGGCCGGCAACAACGGTGTCACCACGGCGCACCGCGGTCGTGGCCAGCCTGCCGTAGGTGGCGCGGATACCCTCGGCGTGTTCGACCACCACGTACACCGTGCCAGCGACTGTGCCGACGAAGCTCACCTGCCCGTCGGCAACGGCGGCAACGGTCTGCCCGGATTCGGGGCCGAACTCGATGCCCCGATTCCCTGGGCAGTACGTGCAGGCGGGGAGTCGGAACGGGTCGACGACGGGGGCGACGACCGGAGGATCCCAGCAGGGCGCGATCGACGCCGTGAGCGCGACAAAGAAAGCAAGCATGTGAACAACCTCGAGATCTCCCACACGGGGCACGTCAACAGTGGGCGCGGACGGAACCGCCGCCGAGGTGGCCGGAGAACCGGCGATCAAGAAACGCTGATATCGGCGATCAGACGACGCCGGATGCGGTGAGGCGGGCGCGTAGGTGCAGTACCGCCTTGGTGTGGATCTGCGACACCCGGCTTTCGGTGACACCAAGCACCGAGCCGATCTCGGCGAGCGTGAGGCTCTCGTCGTAGTACAACGACATGACCAATTTTTCGCGCTCGGGAAGCCGACGGACCTCTTGGCGAACGAGACGCCTCACTTCGCTGTCTTCGACCACACTGGCCGGCGATTCGGGCGTCTCGCCGGCAAGCGAACGTGGTTCGGCTCCCGCCACCAGCGCCCGGTCGAGCGGACCGACCGTTGTGGAAGCAATCGCCACGAGCCACTTTTGGAACTCGGTCGCGCTGATCTTGAGGTGCCCGGCAATCTCTTCGTCGGTAGGTGCCCGACCGAAGCGCGCCTCGAGTTCGTTAAATGCCGATTCCACTTCGCGGGCACGACTGCGCACCGAACGCGGTACCCAATCGAGCGAGCGCAGGCCATCGAACACCGCACCGCGGATGCGCGGCACGGCGAAGGTCTCGAACTTGACACCGAACTCGCGGTCGAAGCGCTCGACCGCGTCGATGAGCCCGAACACCCCGGCACTGACGAGGTCGCCGGGATCGACGCTGCTGGGCAGACCGGCACCGACACGGCCCGCCACGAACTTCACCAGCGGCGAGTAGTGCTCGATGATGCGATCACGAGCGAGGGGGTCGCGTGACGCGAACCAGCGGTCCCACCAATCGGAGATGTCCACGACGATGCTCATGCGCGGGGGTGTGCCTGTGCGTACACAGAGCGGAGCCGCTCGTTGCTGACGTGGGTGTACCGCTGCGTCGTGGCGACGTCGGCGTGTCCGAGAAGTTCCTGCACCACTCTCAAGTCTGCCCCGCCGTCGAGCAAATGCGTTGCGAAACTGTGCCGGAGCGCGTGTGGGTGGGTAGCCGTAACGGAACGCCGGTCGATGATCCGGCGGACATCGCGTCCGGTGAGGCGGCGACCCCGTTCGTTGCCGAACATCGCCGCGCCGGCAACGTCGGCCATCACATCGGAGCGGATCGCCATCCAGGCCCGCACCGCAGCGGCGGCCACGTCGCTCATCGGGACCTTGCGTTGCTTGGACCCCTTGCCCCACACGGTGATGCTCGCGTGAGATGAACCGATCCGGCCCAAATCCACACTGCCCAAATCCACACTGCACAGTTCGCTCACTCGTAGGCCACTGCCGTACAGCACTTCCAACACCGCGTCGTCGCGCAGGCGACGCCATTCCGGCTCGGACTCGGTTGGCGCGGTATCGAGCATCGACGACAGCTCCGACGAGGTGAGCACGCGCGGTAAGCGGCTGTCGCCTGAGGGTGCCCGCAGCGATGCGGTCGGGTCGGCGGTGACGAACCCGGACCGGTGCAGCCAGCGGAAGTACTTGCGTAACGCCGCAACCTTGCGGGCGATGGTCCGCTTCGCGTACCGTCGCGTGGTGAGCGCGGCCACGTACCGGCGCAACAGGCGACGGTCGACGTCGGCCGGATCGGTGACGCCACCCCGTTCGGCCCAGATGACGAAGCCCGCCACATCGCCACGGTACGCGGTGACCGTATGTGTCGATGCAGCGGTGAGTGAGGTTTCGAAGCCGCCCAGGCGCCACGCCGACGAGAGTTCGTCGGTCGGTACCAGTCCGTCGGCCCCAGGAGCAGGGGAGATCACGCCACAGAGCGTACGCGATCAGCGCCATCGGGGGGGTGACCCAACAATTTCGAACCACCCGGCGGTCTGGGCTAGCCAGCCGGCCTGCTCGAGCCGAGCGAGCGACATGGCCACATCGAGCAGCGGTTGATTGCACCCATGGGCGATGTCTCCGATGGTTCGCGGCCGTTCGGCGCACACTGAGTACACCGGCTCGTCGTCAGACCGCGGCAGCGCCCGCGAGTCGCACAACACCGTCGCCGAGCGGGTGTGATCGAGATGCAGTGCGGTCAGGATGTCGCCGACATCGAGCGCCGGTGCAGCCCCGTCGCGTAGGAGCTCATTGGTCCCCAACGCTGCCCGGTTGGCCACATGACCAGGCACGGCCATGACCGGAACCCCCCGTTCGGCAGCCGCGTTGGCGGTGATCAACGAGCCGCCACGCTCGCGTGATTCGACCACGATCACTATCTCGGACAGGTTCGCGACCAGACGATTGCGCAACGGGAACCGGTAGGCCAACGGTGCCGAGCCGGGCGGATGTTCGCTGAGCAACAGGCCGTGGTCGCCAACTTGGCCCCACAGGTCGCCGTGCTCTCGGGGGTAGATCACGTCGAGACCCGATGCCACCACCGCGACCGGTCGTCCGCACTGGTCGCTCACGGGGACCTCGAGCACACCGCGATGGGCGTGTCCGTCGATGCCGCGGGCAAGGCCGGAGACAACGTGCACCCCCGCCTCAGCGAGCTGCCGGCCGAACGTGCGCGCCACGTGACGGCCGGCACCGGTTGCGTTTCGGGTTCCCACCAGGGCCACCCGGCGCCCGCCCAGCAGCGAGCGGTCGCCCTTGGAAAACATCAGGGGCGCCGGCAACGGGTCGTTGGCGCACACCAGCGGATGTGCCGGATCGCCGATGACGGTGACCTCCAGGCCCAACTCGCAGCAGCGCTGCCACACCGCCTCCGGTGAGTGAGCACGAGCGGAGGCACGCCACGCGACAGCGATGGTCGCGTCGGCGTCGAAGAGGTGGCGGATCACGCTTGCCGCCGGTGGCGGTTCGTCGCCCACGGCGATGGCATAGGCATGTTCGGGCCGGTGGTTGCGTAACAGTATGCCCAGTCGTTGTACCGACATGCGGTCGAAGCCAGCGAGCGCGGCCGCGTACGCCTGCGGCGCGAGTGCCGCGCTCACGCCGCATCCCGGCGCGACGAGGCCCGCAATCGAACCCGGAGCTGCAGGGCCAGGGCAATGTGCTGTGCCCCAACGACGTCGTGGTCGCCGTCGAGGTCGGCAATGGTGCGCGCGACTTTGCGAACCCGGTGCAACCCCCGGCCGGTGAGCCTGCCGTTCTCCAGCTCGTGGCGCAGCAATGCCGTGCCGCCCGCATCGACCGGCGCGAACTGGTCGAGCAGACCGGGGCGCAGTGCCCCGTTGAGCAGCCCGCAGCGGGCGAGGGCGCGCTCCCGAGCTGCCAGCACACGCTCGCGCACGATCACCGTCGGCTCTCCCCCACCGACCGCGATGAGATCGTCGACCTCGGTTCGCTGCACGCCGATGCGCAGGTCGAACCTGTCGAGCAGCGGGCCCGACAGGCGGCGCAGGTAGCGCATCCGCGCCGTTTCATCGCATTCGCACGCACCCGGCGCACCTCCGCCGCACGGGCACGGATTGGTTGCAGCCGCAAGCAGGAACCGCGCCGGCAACACTGCGCTGATGTTGGCCCGGGCAACATGGATCGAGCCCTCTTCGAGCGGCTGACGAAGTGCATCGAGCACGGTTGGAGCGAACTCGCCGAGCTCATCGAGGAACAGCACACCCCCGTGGGCGAGCGAGATCAGTCCTGGCCGTAGCTGCTGCGACCCGCCACCGATCAGCGACACCATCGAGCTGGAGTGGTGCGGGGCTTCGAATGGCGGATCCGTGACGACACCAAATTGGCCACGACGTACCCCGGCAGCGGAGTGGACCATGGTGGCTTCGAGTGACGTCACCGCATCGAGCGTCGGCAGCAGACCGATGAGCCGCCTGGCCAACATCGTCTTGCCCGATCCAGGCGGCCCGACGAGCAGGAAGTGGTGCCCGCCTGCCGCCGCGATCTCGAGCCCCTTGCGAGCAAGAAACTGCCCACGCACATCGGCGAGATCAGGCGGCGGGACCCGTAGATCGAGTATCGGTTCGAGCGGACACTCGGGCCACCTGCCCCCGGTCAGCGCGTGCACGACCTCACGTAACGACGACGCGCAGCGAACCTCATCGGTCCGTACGACCGTGGCCTCGTGCCAGGACCCGGTCGGCACCACGGCGATGAGATCGGGACGGCAGGCCACCATCGGGGCGACACCGGGCAGCGCGCGCAAGCTGCCGTCGAGGCCGACTTCACCGATGAACACCATGCCGGCGATGCACTCAGGATCAACGACCTCGTTGGCCACCAACATGCCGACGGCGATGGCCAGATCGAGGCCAGCGCCAGATTTTTTGACCCCTGACGGTGCCAGGTTGACGGTGATCCTGCGCGCCGACGGCCACTCGAGTTCGCTACATATGAAAGCGGCACGAACGCGGTCGCGGGCTTCCCGGCAGGCAACGTCGGGCAGGCCGACCATCTGAAAGCCCGGCAGCCCGCTCCCGACGTGAACCTCGACGGTGACCGGTTGCCCGGTGACCCCGAGCACCGTGGCCGACGCGACATTGGCGATCATGGAACCCTCCCTGACATGCAAAGCAAGGCCGCCACGGTGACCATGGCGGATACAGGAAAGAGCGGAACGCGGCTCCGACGACGCTGAGGCGACCATATCGTCCGCGCCGACCAACGCAACCTGTCACTGGAATCCGGCCGGCGAGCTACCAACGGCTGCCCGCCCCGGTCGCGACGAGCGCGCGACGCGCGCGAAAAGACGGCTGTTGCTGGGAGACTGGCACCCATGGCCACACCGCAATTCCGCACCAGACTTCGCGCCGGTGCCGCAGCAGTGGTGGCCGTCGTCGCCCCGATCGGATGCAGCAGCGACGACGAACCGGCAACCATGAGCGGCTACTGCACGATCGTGCGCGACAACATCGTCGCGATCAACTCACCGTCGATTGCCACCGCTGCCGATGTGACGGCCACCATCGAGCTGTATCGCTCGATCGCCGCCCAGGCACCCCTGGCCGTGGCCGAGGAGTGGCAGACGATGGTCGTCAACTTGGAAACCGTCGCCACCGTCGTTGCCGACGATCCTGAGTCGGTGATTGCGGCGAACGACGCGGCGCTCGCCGGCCAACCCGCCTACAGCCGGATCCAGCAGTTCACCAAGGCAACGTGCACACAAGACATTGGCATCCCTCCGGCGCGCACCACACCGGCGGTGCCGCCCACCGTGACGCTGGCAGATACCGGGACGCTGGCAGATACCGAAACGGGCTGATCAGCCGATGTCGCCGCGCTTGGAGTACACCTTGTCGACCAGGCCATAGACGACCGCTTCATCGGCAGTGAACCACCGGTCACGTTCGGCGTCGGCCTGGATCTTCTCGACGGTCTGGCCGGTGTGGTGCGCCGTCAGTTCGGCCATGCGCCGCTTGGTGTACACCAATTGCTCGGCCTGGATGGCGATGTCGGCGGCCTGGCCACGGAGGCCGGCAAGCGGTTGGTGCATCATCACGCGAGCGTTCGGCAACGAGAAGCGCTTACCGGCTGCGCCAGCGGTGAGGAGGAACTGGCCCATGCTGGCCGCCATTCCAAGACACACCGTGGCCACATCGCAGCTGACGAACTGCATCGTGTCGTAAATGGCCATGCCTGCATACACGGACCCACCGGGGCTGTTGATGTACAGCCAGATGTCGGCGTTGGGATCTTCGCCTTCGAGGTACAGCAACTGCGCGCACAGCGAGTTGGCAATCTCGTCGTTCACGTCGGTACCGAGCATGATCACCCGGTTCTTGAGCAACCGGTTGAAGACGTCGCTGCGCGGATCGAAGCCGCTCTCGAGGGCGTTGGGCATGGCATCGGGCATAGCCCTCACGCTACCGTCGAGCAACCGACGAGTGAGGGACGTGCAACTTGAGCGACAACGACCCCCAATGCTGACGGGCTTGTTGCCCCAACCGCGCGTATGCCGAGCAGTTCGCCGACCACGGGTTGGCGCTGCGTCCCCGCCTGCGTCTCGCGATCGTCGCCTGCATGGACACACGGATGGACATCTTCCAGATGCGCGGCCTCGCTCACGGCGATGCCCACATCATCCGCAATGCGGGCGGCGTGGTGACCGACGACGTGGTGCGTTCGCTGGTGCTGTCGCAACGGTTCCTCGGAACGCGTGAGATCGTCCTCATCCATCACACCAACTGCGGTTTGCAGTCGGTGGTCGAAGACAAGTTCAAGGCCGAGATCGAACCCGAGACGGGAATCCGCCCGTGGTGGGCGTTGGAGTCGTTCGTCGATCCGTACGCGAACGTCGCCCAAAGCATGAAACGCTTGCATCTCAGCCCCTTCATCACCCACAAGGACCACATTCGCGGATTTGTCTACTCGGTCGAGAGGGGCCTGCTCCCCGAGGTCCCCGGCTGAATGCACGATCACATCGGTTGATCAGCAGCGGCACCACTGAAGATGACGGCGATTCGCTCGTGCTGGTCGATCTGGTCGCGGATGGCCAGCAACCCCGCCAGCCCGGCCGACCCGGTGGGCGACACAGCGATCGCCGTGTGAGCGCGAGCAAGATCATGGGCTCGAACGACCTCACCCTCGGCGGCCACCACCGGTGTCCCTCCGGTCGCAGCCATCGCGTCGAGCACCGGCAACCAGTCGTAGGTTTCGTCGTCGAGGATCCCATCGGCAGCCGACTCACCGACCGGCATCCACGGCCACATGCACTCACTCCAGTGCTGGGCGGCTAGGGCGGGACCCCCAAGCGCGCCAGCACGCTGCCACGCCCGCTCCAGCGGGGCGCAACTCGCTGTCTGAACAGCGTGCAATTGGGGCGCGCCGGCGCTGTTCGAGGCACGGTGTGCGCCAATGCCGAAGCCTGCGGCAACGGAGGCGGCGAGCGCCCCGCCACCGACCTGAACGAAGACGCGATCACACGCGCCCGGCGCGGCGGCCATCTCCCAGCCGATCGTTCGGCCACCATCGAGGCACCACACGTTCTCGGTGCCTTGCACGCTGAACGGAACCGCTCCCGCGTCGACGGCCTGACGGAACCTATGCACGCACGGGTCGCCTGGCGGGTCGCCAGGGTTGCGGGGGCAGACGACGACATCAGCGTCGAGGGCACGCAATCGGGTGAGCACCGCATCATTGGCCCACGTCGGAACGAAAACCTGCAACGGCCAGTTCACCGCCAGGGCGAGCGTGGCTGCGGCGATCGCCGCGTTACCGCACGAGGCGATCGCCAGCGAGGGCCGCTCGTCGTCGCTGCGCCACGGCGCGAGTCCGAGGTGTTCGGCGGTGACGAGGTGCAACAGGACCGTCATCAGGTGTCGTGCCTTGTGGCTACCGGCAATGTTGCCGGTCTCGTCCTTCACCCAGATGCCGCCACCGTCAGCGAAGCCAAGCGCGTCGCTGAGCGCGTTGGCTCGGCCGAACGGGGTGATGATGAAGCCAGTGCCGGCGACGGTGGCGATGCGCGCGTCGAGCCCCGCGACCAGCGCTGCGCGAGCATCGTCGGTGAGCCCGTTGGCAGCCGCAAACCCGTCCCACGCAAGGTGCTCGCGAAACGCAAGATACGGATTGCGATCGCCTGTCGGCTGCGGCCGCACTGGCGGATGCGACGGAACTGGCTGAAGGGCGTGCTGGCGATCAGCGCTCGTCGCCGTCGGGCAGCGCCAGACGAGCGCTTCGGCGATGTCGACGGTCGCCGCGCAGACCGCACACCGCCATCCGCTGGCGCTCACGCGGTCCCAGTCATCCGGCAGCCAGTCATCCGGCAGCCAGTCATCCGGCAGCCAGTCATCCGGCAGCGACGCGGGCGTTGAAGTCAGTGATCATCTCGTCCCACACCGGCAGGTAGCGGCGCAGTCCGCGCCAGAACTCTTGGCTGCGGCGGGCCTCGAACAGGTCGAACGGTGTGCCCTGCTGCTCGACCCAGGTGTAGTAGCCGAGGTTGAAGATGCGGTTGCGGTCACGTTCGGTGCAGTCGATCATGTCGGCGGTGTCGATGTGGCCGAGATGCTCGCCCCACACCTCAGCCGCGTGCGCCGTCGTAAACTCGCCGTCGAAGTCGTCGGCGATCGTCTTGGCCCGCTCGCTCGGGTACAGCGCGGCGCCGTCGGTGGCCACGGTGATGATCGCCTCGTCGGCACCGAGGCCGAGCAGCTTGGCGGTCTTGATCGCGGCGAGCATGTTGCAGATCGAGGAGAATCCGAAGTGCTCCAGCGCCTGGATGATCTCGGGCGTGATCCACTTGCGTTCGGCGAGGAACGTTCGGCCCGCAGCGGTGTTGAACAGCACGTCGAGATGGTTCGTGGCCCTGTCGCTCACTGCGGCGACGACGTCGGTGTTGGTGACGTTGTGGATGAGAGGGATGTGCTTGTCGCCGATGCCTTGGATGTTGTGCTCGCCGAAGCCGTTCTCCAGCATGGTCGGGCACTGCAGGGCCTCGACGGCGACGATGCGGGTGCCATAGTCGTCTTTCAGACGGTCGCCCGCGGCAATGGTGCCGGCGGACCCCGTGGCACTGGTGAACGCCGCAAGGCGCAGGTCGCCGTGGGTCCGGGAGCGGACGTGTTCAAAGGTGTGTGCGAGCGCCCGGCCGGTGATCTCGTAGTGGCCGAGGTGATTGCCGAACTCGCAGAACTGGTTGAACACGAAGTTGACCGGATCTTTGGCCAGTTCGTTGCAGGCGTCGTAGATCTCCTTGACGTTGCTCTCGGTCCCGACGGTGCGGATGACATCGTCGGCCGGGTTGGCGCACCACTGGTCGAGCCAGTCGAAGCGCTCCTGACTCATCCCCGCCGGGAGGATCGCCACGCCCCGACTTGCCATGATCCGGCTGATGGCGATGCCACCGCGGGCGTAGTTGCCGGTGCTCGGCCAGATCGCCCGGTGTCTGGTCGGGTCGAACTGCCCGCTCACCACGCGCGGGGCGAGGCAGCTGTACGCAGCGAGCACCTTGTGTGCAGCGATCATCGGGAACCGGTCGCCGAACACCACGATGATCGGACTGTCCACCCCGGTGAGCTCACGCGGCAGCACGACATGGCCGGGCACATCGACCCGGTTGCCGTCGGCATCGTTGTACCAGTGCACCCGCCACAGGTTGCGCGCGTCGGGTGCATTCGGATCGACGCCATCGACACGGGTTCGGTCGATCTGGCGCGGGTCGGCCAGCTCGGCGAAGGTCGGCAACACGATGCTTTGCTCGCGGAACCGGGCGACGCTGTTAACCAGCGACCCCGCGTCGACCACGGTGTCGGCCAACCCGAACTGGTTGATCAAAGCGTCGGCGGCCACGGTGGGGAGATCGGTCGAAACGGTCACGTGTACATTCTGTCAAGCGGCGGCCCAGAGCGCGTCCCGTGATTAGCGAAGATCACACTTGTGTAATCGCTAAGCTCGCCCCCATGAGGGAGATGACCGATGCCAAGCGACGTCTGGTCGAGCGCCTCAAGCGCGTCGACTCGGCCACCGCCGCGGAGCTTGCCGCCGAGTTCGGCCTCACCGACACTGCCGTGCGCCAGCACCTCGAATCGCTGCTCGAGTCCGATCTCGTGCGCCGCATCGACGGCGTTTCAGGCGGCCGCGGCCGCCCAGCGGCGCGCTGGCAGC
>JANOKQ010000977.1:0-5158 GCA_031419375.1 Acidimicrobiaceae bacterium | reverse complement strand
GAGGATGTCGAGACCGACAAAGTTCGCAGGGGTTCGCCAGGATTCGCAGAACCCCCGGCAGCCGCCTGTCAGCTCGGCCAGGTCTCGACGGAGTGGACGAGAGCGTCGACCACTGCTTGGGCGTGCGGGGCGAGGCCGGGGCCTTCCCAGTCCCAAAACAGCGGGGTCGTGCCGCGCACCCGGGGCGGCAGCTCGATCTGCACCCCGCGCTGCGGTGGCAGGTTCACCGGATTCCGGGCGTGCAGGCCACGCAGTTCGTTGGGGATCGACTCGACGTCGGTGGTCACGTCGTAGGCCGGCAGACGCGGGCGAAGGGCAGCGCCGACATGTTCGGCGAGATCGCGGTTCTGGCCGCCGAGCAGCAGCGTCGAGTAAAAACCCGGCCTGCCAAATCCGTGCACGGTGATCACGATCTGCACGTGATCGACGAACGAGCGCAGCAACGGCGAGGCGGCTGGGTCGAAGCGGATCGAGGGGATGTGCTGGTCGAGGCCCTTCGGCTGGTGCACGCCGTAGTAGCTCGATCCGGTGGCAACGGCCGCGGCGATGGCGATGCGGTCAGTCATCTCCTCGAGCGCGCCGCCGTGGTAGGCCATGAACCCGAACGCGCTGCGTAGCTCGCACACCTCGTCGACACCGGGTGTGGCGAGCAGTTCGGCGAAGCTGAGCGTGCTCATTCCGGGGCGGCTATCGCCGTGTCGACGGGGTTTGTGCCGACCGCACGACTGCGGCGGCCACGGGTGACGATCGCCGAGGTGACCGCGGCGGCGACGACCGCGACGAGGACGAGGGCGACGCTGCGCCAGTGGTCGTTGAGGTAGTTCTGCACGTCGGTCTGGTAGCGCTGGACCGCATCAGTGAGCGGGTCGCCCTCCTCTTGGATGTCGATGTACCAGAAGTACCACAGCAGGTACAGACCCGACAGCAGCACGAACGCCCCGGCCACCATCTCGACGTACTGCACTCCCCTGCGCAGCACCTTGAGCAAGCCGATGTTCGCTGCTGCGAGCGAGACCGTGAGCGCGGTGACGAGCAGGGCCATGCCCGCGCCGTAGGCGACGATGTTGGCCACGCCGGCGAAGAAGCTTTCTCGCCGGGCGGCACCGAACAGGTTGACCGTGAACAGCGGCAGGGTGCAACCGATGGAGGCGACCGCGTAGGCGATGCCGTAGACGAACATCGACCAGAACGTTCGGTCACGCCCGCCGGCGTCGAGCTTGGGCGTGGTGATCGGCAGGCGGTACCCGAACAGCATCGCGATGCCGAGGCCGACCAGCACCACCCCGATCGCCCCGGTGGCGTACTTCGCATTCGTGTCGATCCAGTTGGTGAAGAACTCGGTGACCATCCCGACAACCAGGAACACCCCGAGGAAACCGCCCGAGACCGCCGCACTGACCTTCAAGGCACGGTTCATCGGTGCCCGCTGCACCCCGGCGTCGGCGGAGGTGAGGCCGAGGAAGTACAGCAGGTACGTGGGTAACAGGATGAACCCACACGGATTGACGGCGGCGAGCATCCCGGTGATGAATGCCAGTGACAGGTTCATTCGAGCAACTCCATCGCATAGCTGCGCAACTCGGCCTCGGTGAGCACGGCAGCTTGGCGGACGATCGATCCGTCGGCGGCGACGAACAACGTCACGGGTGCGTTGGCGATGCCGACAGCGGCCGTGAAGGCACCGTCGGGGTCGCGCAGCAGTTCGTACTGGACGCCCCTATCGCGGGCAAACGACTCGTTCACCTCCGGGGTGTCGAACGGATTGACGCCGATGAAGCGGATGCGGTCACCGAGTTCGGCGTGCACAGCGGCGAACGCGGGGAGCTCCTTCTTGCACGGGGCACAGGTGGAGTACCAGTAGTTGATGATCAGCGCCTGGCCGAGCAGGTCGGCGGTGGCGATCGCGCTGCCGTCGTTCGAGAGCAGATCGACAGTGGGGAGCACGCTTCCCTCGACATCGGCGTTGGGCTGGATCGCCGGGATCTGCTCGACCCCCGGTGTGTCGAGTACAGCGTCGACCGACGTTGATGCCGAGTCGCTCGGGTCCCCGGTGCGGCTGAGGGCGTACCCTCCGCCGAGGCTGATGACGATTGCGGCGACGATCGACCCGCCGAGCACACGCCGGTTGACACCCATGCCAGGCAGGCTACAGGTGGCCTCCAGCTCCTGGCTCCAGCTCCCGGCTCCGGCTCCTGGCCTTCCTGGTGGCTGGCTGGTTAGTGCGGGCCCTGCCGGTGCGCCCTCGCCGCCGGAGGTGGTCCGCGGTACGGCCTCACAGGGCGAACGACGGTGGAGGGTTGGCGTAGGTGTTGCCATTGGGAAGTGTGATGGTGAGTACTCGATCGCCGGGAGCCAGCGAGAGGCGCCAGCCGCCCTCGTGGACCGCGTGGTGGTGTTTCGAACACAACGGGATCAGGTTGTCGATGTCGGTTGGTCCGCCGTGTTCCCAGTACCAGAGGTGGTGTGGCTGGCATTGGTCGAAGGCAAGGGTGCAGCCAGGTACTGCGCAAGTCGCGTACATCGCTCGCAACGCACGCCGCTGGGCACGAGTGTCGAGCCGGTGTGCACGTCCGACGTTGATCGCGACGCCGTTGCCGTCGATGATGACGGGGATGATCTCGGCGAGGCAGGCGTGACGGCGAAGTGTCTCGATGGGTAGTTCGACCCCGCCGGTGATCTCGACCCGGGAGTGTTCGTGGGGACCGTCACACAACGTCCGCAGGTCGATCACAACGATGAACTCAGGTGCAGTGTCGCGTGCTGGCTGAGTCCAGTCCGGCCGCGTGAGATTCGGCCCGGCACGCGTCGGGGGCGACGCGTCGGGAGATGTCCCGGTCGTCCCGGTCGTCCCGGTCGTGCGGTGGCTTGGGCAGGCCGGGTCGGTGGCATCGCGTGTGTCGGTGGCACCTCGTGTCGCGAGGTGGGCAAGCGCCAACGCCCGGAGGTGGCCTTGTTTGCGGTCATCGGTCGGGCACGTATCGGGCACCGCATCGTGAAACAGGCGCTCCATCTGGTGTTGCAGCGCAGCGACCAGCCGCGCACCGATCTCCGGGTCGAATTCGCCATGGATGCAGACCATTCCCGAGATCTGGTCGATCCAGTGACGCAGCGTTGTGGCCCGGCGTTGACGCTCGAACCTGGCAACCCCATCGTCGCTGGTGAGTTGCCGGGCCCGTTTGGTCAACGTGCGCGTCAGTTCCTCTGGCGTGGAGTGCGCGGCGACTATGGCGATCCACTCTCCCTCGGCGGCGAGCAGGTCGCGCTGGTCGGGATCGAGACGACCGAGCGTGTTGGCCACCGAATCGATGTGCGCGGCCGACACCTCACCGTCGGCCAGGCTCGCCGCGAGTTGGGGGATGGCGTCGACCGCACGCGCCCGCCGTGCCGTCTGTGATGCGTCGCGCTGCGAGGTGCGGCCGGCGTTGCCAAGGGTGGTCTCCGGGTCGACAGCGGCGCCCTGGTCGGAAAGCATCCGCAGGCGTGATGCGGCTGCGAGGCGAACTGACTCGGCCAGTCCCTGGACTCGTGCTGCGTCGGCGAGCAACTGCTCGACCTGGGCGAAGTCTCGTTCGTCGACATCGTCGGTGATCGCTGCCGCCACCAGCCGGGAGAATGCCGGGACCACCACGGTCAAGTCGACAGCCATTCGATTCACCTCCCCGTTCATGTACGGCCAGTGCCGGGCAACGCCGGGCAACGTCGGCGGCTCGAATGCCGTGTCACGCTGGAGCTGCTGGGCTTGCTTGTGCTGTCGGCAGGACGGGCCTGCGATACACCGAGGGGAAGTTCGGCAGATCGAACATTAGTTCGTTTCGGGGGAGAAAGCAACCCATTCCTGGAAAAGTTTCTGACGGCCCAGGCCTGGCCGAGCGCCATTCGAGCTGAGGTTCTCGCCGCCGCTGATGATCACGTCCTAATCGCGGTCGCTGATGGTGACGTAGGTGGGTGCCAATGTTGCGGTGGTGCAGGTTCACCGTTAGCCCGCCGCCACACTCGGGGGGTCAAGGGTGGCAGCGAGCTCGGAACAGCCTGGGGGTCGACGAGCGTTGCCCCGGGCCGGATCTTGATGTTGCGCCGACTCGCGTCGCGATGTCGTTATGCGACAAGGTGCGGGGCATGCCGCAGGTGCGGCGGGATCGGCGCCTCGTCGAACACGATCGCCGGCCGCGGGATCTTCGGTGGTCGGCCGCGTGGGCGCTTGTTGACGACGATGCGACCGGTGTCGATCAGCTCGCCACCCCATACACCCCACGGCTCGGCCCGCTCGAGGGCACCGTCAAGGCAGCTTGCCGTCAGCTGGCACTTGGCGCAGATCGCCTTGGCGCGGCCGATGCTGAGCACATCGTCGGCGAAGAACAGGTGCGTCAGGGTGCCGTGGCCGTCGGCGCAGCGGGCCTGTGGAGCGCGCAGGGTGACCGGAACGTCGGCGACGATCTCGTCGAACAGGTCTGGGTTGATCGTTGCGTACATGGTGTGGATGCTTTCTCGGTGTCGGTATTCGTGGTCGGGCAGGAGTTGGAAAAGCAGAAAGGCCGTCGGGATCTTGCGATCCCGACGGCCTCGGAGAGAGTTGCTCTCGACGTGTGCTCTACGTCGAGTTGCCTCCGAGGGGTCGGGCCGGGCGCTTGGTGGTTTCCGTCATGAACCCGAACGAGTTCACGGCGATTGCCACAGGTGCGATCCATGCGTAGCCAGTAGCGACCAGGTCACTACCGAGCACGCCACACAGGCGCGCACGAGCGGCCGAGTGGCCGTTCTGTGGTGCGAGTGTGTGCTGCATGGGTGGGCCTTTGGTGGGGTCGAAGTATCGGGGCGTGGTGAGTCCGTGGAAACGCGCCAGGTCTTAGGCAACCACGATTTCGCGCCGCCGTCAACCGAATTAATTTTGCGCGACGGAGCCGAGACGACGGACGACAGACGACGGCATCGAGCGGCATCGGGGTGCTCGACCATCTCGGCGAGCAGTGACCGAGGTCGGGGGGCGAATGACGAGGCCGCTACTGGGTCCCCCAGGTACGAGCTAGTACGGAGTAAATTACTGAGTAATGAACGTCCTTGCACGCCCTGTCTGACAGCATCGAGCCCAGGTTCGAACCGGAATCGCGATCAGGCAGTTCACTCCGCGGTTCGATGAGGTCGGTTTCGCTTCAGGGTCAGC
>JANOKQ010000976.1:0-1904 GCA_031419375.1 Acidimicrobiaceae bacterium | reverse complement strand
GCGCTGCCGGCATTCGCGATGTCGGCCATCGCCGGCCCGGTGGCCGACCGGTTCGACCGCCGCCAGGTGATTCGGACCGTCTCGATTCTGCAAGCGGTCGCCGCAGCGGGCCTGCTCGCGGTGGGGTCGGCGGGGTCGTTGTGGCTCGGGTTTGCTTGCCTGTGCGCGATCTCGGCACTCGGTTCGTTCGTGGGGCCGGCGGCGCAGGCCGGGCTACCCAACCTGGCCCGAAATGATGGGGAACTGGCCAAGGCCGCGTTGCTGTTCGGGTCGCTGTGGGGGGCGATGCTCGCCGTCGGCGCAGGGCTCGGCGGGCTCGTCGCCAGCGTGTTCGGCCGCGACGCGGCCTTCGCCGCCAACGCCGCGTCGTTCGTGATTGCGGCGGCTGTCGTGTCGATGATTCGGCGGCCGATGCAGCAGCCCCGCGATGACAACGCCCACCGGTCGGAACGGATGCATCCCCTTGCCGACATGCACGAGGCGTTCTCGTACGCCCGTCGCGACCACGTACTGCTGGCGTTGCTCGCCTCGAAGGCAACGTTCGCGATGGGCGCAGGGATCGTAGGTTTGCTGGCGATCCTGGCCACGGAGGATCTCGGCGGAGGCGACGGGGCCACCGGTTTGCTGCTCGGAGCGCGTGGCGTGGGTGTTGCGCTCGGCCCGCTCATCGCCGCCCGCCTCGTCGGGCCGTCGTTGTCGCGTGTGCTGTTGCTGTGCGGCTGCTCGGGGCTGACATTCGGGGTGTGCTACCTCGGCCTCAGCGTTGCCCCGTCGCTGGCAATCGCGGCCGCGCTGGCACTGTTCGCGCACCTCGGTGGCGGTGCGCAGTGGACGCTGTCGACGTATGGGTTGCAGCGTCGCGCTCCCGATCATCTCCGCGGTCGCATCATTGCCGGTGACTTCGGCATCGTCACCTTGATCATCACGGTGTCGAATCTCGCTGCAGGAGTCCTTGCAGGCGTCACCGGAGCCCGGGTGGCGATCGCCGTATTTGCCGGACTGGGTTTGCTCGCAGCCTCTGCCTACCTCGTGTTCACCCGTGGGATCCGCGCGTCGCTGTCCGCCGGGGAACTCGAGCCGGCCCTTACCTGACTCTGGCACCTGACTCGCCGGGCACCTGACTCCGCGTCAGTTTGGCGGCGCGGTCAGCTGGCGGGGCGCGGCCGGGTTGCGCTGGCCGACACCGAGCGCAACCATGGCTGCTCCAGCTCGCCGAGTGGTGTGCTTGGCGGACCCTGCACGAACGGCCACATCTCCTCGGCCATCCTGCGGTAGTTGCCGGTCGCGCCGAGCTGGCCGAGCAGGGCGTACAGGCCGAGGTTGATCCGTTGGATGAACACGAACGCCTTCGGCACCGTGGCGTACTGCGAGATCGGGCTCGAGCGGTCGAAGGTGTGGCGCACGATGCGGCTGGAGTACTCGCCCGACCATGTGATCGTGGCATCGTGGCGCACGCTTTCGTAGAACTGGCTGAAGTATTCGCCGATTGCCTCGTCCGTCGCAGGAGCCCCCGGCCGCAGCATCCCGGCGTGTTCCAGCGTGGCTCGGAACGCAGTCGCATCGTGGTCGAACGCAGCGGTCCGCACCATCGCGATGAACGTCGCCATCTCGTCGTCGGTGAACCGCTTGACCAGTCCGAAGTCGAGGAACGTCACCCGGCCGCCACCGTGGAAGAGGTAGTTGCCGGGATGCGGGTCACCGTTGAAGCGGTGCATGCCGTACAGGCTTCTGAAGACGAAACGGAACAAGCATTCGCCGGCGAGGTTGCGCTCGTCCTGCGACCATTCGAGCATCTCTTGCCATGTGGCGCCACTGACCAACTCGCTGGTCAGCACCCGCGAGGTCGAATGCGATGCGAGCACGTCGGGCACATGGATGAACGGATGGCCGCGATAGAAGTCGGC
>JANOKQ010000975.1:0-8002 GCA_031419375.1 Acidimicrobiaceae bacterium | reverse complement strand
CCGAGCGCACCTGCGGCGAGACTTGCTGATTGAGCTGTTCCTCTAAAATAAGAACTTAAGTTAACGTCAGTTCGGGATAAGAAATGAGCGAAAAAGTTCTTTTGATATGATTTAGTTCGCCAAAACTATTTTATCGAAAGGATTTTCGCTCATGGATATTCTAACTTTGTTCTGTTCCATTGACGAGTTTTGCAAACTCTTCGAGCCAAGCTGGAAGGCTCATCTGCTTGACGGAACAACCAGGAAACGCAATCGAGCGCGCAGCCTCTCACCGTGTAACCGTGGAGGAACTCCACCCACCCGGGATGGAGTTCGACTCGACCGTTGTGGTTGACGGACTCGCCATCGGTTCGTCCGACACCACCGTCGCCCCAGGCAAGAAACACATCCTCGTAGGCAGCTGAGTGAAGCGGCCGCAAGCCCGCATGCGTGAGGGCTGCGGCCGCCTGGGCGCGTAACGCAACCGGCACGATCACATCGATGTCGGCCATTGGTCGGGTGTCCCCTGCACCCCACACCCCCTGAAGCAGGGCTGCGCCCTTGACAGCCACCGCTGGCACGGCGGCAGCTTGGAGCGCGCCCATCACAGATGGCAGCAATTCCCTGAATCGAGCGACCCGTTGGCACACCTGCTCTCGCTGCTCGGTCACGTAGGCGGCAACGTTCGGAGCTCCGTTGTCGAATACGCCGAGGCTGCCGGCGAGAGCGGTGAGGCCGGTTGCCAGGCCGATCAGCTGAACGTCGGCCAGCGACCAATCGGGGACCTGCCCCGCCGTGTTGCTCAAGCGGGCGAGCACCGCCCGTAGTAGATCGAGTTGATGGTCACGAAATGGCGTGGCGATTCGCCGACACTATCGACGACACGCCACGGTGTCTCGGTCAGACTGGTCGCTGTGCGCGTCGTCCTGCTGGTTCCCGGTGGAGTGGACCAGCCGGGTTCGACGCGGGTCATCCCGTTCATTCACGACCTCGTGCGACGACTCGCTGTCGGCAACGACGTCACGATCATCGCCATCGGCCACAACCCAGAGCCTGGCGAGTGGCGGCTCTACGGATGCCAGGTCGTCAACGTGCCGATCGGCGGACACAGCCGCACCGACGTGCTGCGTGCCGTGCGAACAACCATGCGGCTGAGCACGGTCGGTGGCCGTCCCGATGTGGTCCACGGGTTCTGGGCCGGGGTCACGGGCCTCGCCTCCGGCGTGATTGGCCACCGGTTTCGGGTGCCGTCGGTGGTGAGCGTGTGTGGCGGCGAACTGGCAGCCGTCACCGAGATCGGATACGGGGGTGGGCTGACTCGCGGCGGCCGCCTGCTCGCCCGCTCGGCACTTCGCCTTGCGACGACCACCACCGCGGCAACCGAGTGGATGGTGGCTCACGTCGCGACCGCAGGAGGACACATCGACGAACTCGTGCCGCTCGGAGCGGACCGCTCCCGCTTCGCCCCGGTCGGCGGTGTCGTCCGACCGGTCGACGCGGCGCACATCGTGCACGTCGCCAGCCTCAACGCCGTCAAAGATCAGCACCTCGCTCTGCAGGCTTTTGCGTTGGTGCGCGCCGAGCGGCCGGACGCGACGTTGACCCTTGCCGGTGTCGACACGATGGATGGGGACCACATCGCGCTCGCCGCTCGATTGGGGATCGCCGACGCTGTGCGGTGCCTCGGATTCGTCCAGCCGGACGACCTCGTCGCGCTCCTCCGCTCGGCCGTCGTCCACCTCAACACCTCGTGGCACGAGGCCGGGCCGCTCGCGGTGTTGGAGGCGGCGATGTGCGGGCTGCCCACGGTTGGAACCCGCGTCGGTCACGTCGCCGATCTCGCGGCACTTCCCGAACCGGCCGCTGTCGCGGTCGACCGAAACGCCGCAGCTGTGGCCGGGGCGATCGTGCGGTTGTTGACGAATCCCACCGAGCGACACCTCATCGGTCAACGGGCGGCCGCATGGTCCATCGCCCACGACGCCGACCACACAGCAGCATCGTTCACCGCGATCTACCGCAGACTCACGGCAAGATCGTCGAGTACGGCGGCGGCATCATCGGGGGATGCGCCGCGCCCGAGCACGTAGGTGCGGTCGGTCAACAGACCACGTACCCACTCGGTCGAGATGTGCTCGCGTTCGGTTGGCAGGGCTGCCGCCCAGAATCGCTCGATGGCTTCCGTCGTGCTGACCGCGCGTAACGCGAGCGGACCGTCGGGGTCGACGATGACGACCGCGCGCACGTCCTGGAGCTCCACCTGCTGGCTGTCCGGAGGAGAGATCGCCACCTTGTGTCCTTCAGCGGATGTGTGCGGCACCGACGCGTGATCAGCCAACTCAGGGAACCGCGCGGCAGCCTCATCGGTCAACAGCATTCGCCACGGGTACCCGGCAAACCATCCGGCCGGTCGTTTCGCCGCGGCATACAACCAGTCATCGCTGGTGATGCTCATCCCCCGACGGAGACACGAGTAGGACAACGTGCTCTTCCCCGCACCGGATGGACCGCGCAGCATCACGCCCACCCCGTCGCGTGAGACGAGTGCGCTGTGCACGGCGACGAGCCGCGCATGATGCACATGAATGGAGGTGAACGCGGCTTCGAGGAACAGTCGAACCCCATCGGCGATCGGCAGCATCGACGCAGCAAAGGAAATGTCGGCGACGCCGGCTCCGAAACGCACGATCGCCTGTGACGATCCACACCGGATCATCAGCCCTTCGGCGTCGAGGTCTGCCGCTACCGTCGGCCATCCGGGATCATCCGAATTTCCGGCATGCACGCCGGCGGTGATCGTGAGTGCTCCGCCGATCTCGAGCGCCTCCGGATAGCGGCCGAGTCCCTGTCGAACAGCGGCGATCACCTCGGCCGACGCCGTTTCCAAGGAGAGCGAGCTCCCGAACGGCCGAAAGTGCAGCGTCGCTTCAGACATTGCGCCGAACAGTACTCAGGCGTCGGCGGTGACGCATGAGTACGGCGTCAGGCGCCGGCAACGGAGTCCAGGAACCAGTCGACGAGGCCCTCTGCTCGGACGCGACTATCGACCACGTTGGCCCTCGTCTCGGCCATCAGTTCCGCTGGCAACACCCCGATCCGCGCCAACTCCTCAGCGCCGGCTCCCGTTGTCCAACGCGCCAGCATCGTTTCGGTCGCCTCGGGGTGGAACTGTGTTGCCAGACTGCGACCAAGTCGCCACGCCTGCGGCCCAACTGTGCTCCGGGCCAGTTCTTCGGCGTGTGGCGGCACGGTGATCACGTCGTAGTCCATTGCAGCCACGGCCCTTCGGCGATCACTTCGGGCACATCGGAGACCACGTCGCACCAGCCGATCTCGGGTTCGCGGCCACGCTCCACAGTGCCACCGAGCGCGTGCGCCATGGTCTGGTTCCCGAAGCAGATCCCAAACTGCGGCACCCCGCGACGCTGCGCGTCACCGATCAGCGCCGCCTCGGCAGCGACACTTTGGGCGACATGCGGCCAATACACGCTCCACTCACTTCCCAGCGACAACACCAGGTCGATGCCGTCGAGCGGCGGCCACTCGCCAGGGAACTCACGGTGGCACTCGCTGAACGCAAACCCATGGTGCCGAAACCGGTCGCCGACGAATCCGGCATCAGCATCGGCAGAGTTGGCGATCAACAGCGCACGCATCCCCGCACAATACCGACCCCCGACCCCCGGCGGCTGCGGCGTGGCCGGTGCCCGGCAGCCGGCACCGTGGTTCTGGGCGCTCGTCATTCCGGGGGCGTTGGCCCCGGCAGCTGCGGCGGTGCCGGTTGTCGAAAAAGCCACCGTGACGGTGGGAAACTCGACAGGCGGCTGCTCCACGGTGCGCCATTCGCTCCGGCGATTTCCGTTCGCGGGTGGCCGGTGCACGTCATTGCCTCATGAACGCACTGCTTGCCGCTCAACTCGCCCGCGCGGAGGGCCTCGTCACCACATCGGCTGCAGCACTGGTCGGCGTCACGCCGCGCCAACTCGAAGGCCTTGTCGCCAGAGGGGAGCTCGAACGGATGCACCGCGGCGTGTATCGCAGCATGACGCTGCACGTCACCCAGCGCCAGCGCGTGCTTGCCGGGTTACTCGCAGCGGGTTCGGAAGCCGTGGTCTCGCACCGCGCCGCACTGGCTGCACACCACGCCCCGAACTTCAGCTGCTCCCTGGTCGAGCTCACGACCCGGTCGACCAGTCTGGCGACCCACGGCGGCATGCTGGTTCATCGATCTTCCACGCTCGGCCCCGCCGACGTGGAGCGGGTCGATCAGATGTGGGTGACTACGAAGGAACGTTCCTTGATCGACGGGTGCACGGTGCTGCCTGCATCGCTCATGGTGCGCTTTGCCGAGCAGTGGCTCTCCAGTCGCGCGATGCGCCTTGACGACGTTCATCGCGCGATCGGCCGTCTGCGGCCGAACCCCGGCGCTGTGGCACTTGCCCGTGCGCTGGATGGTCGCGAGCTCGGACACATCGTGACCGATTCGGTACCCGAGCACCGCCTCGGCGAGATGTTGGTCCGAGCGGATCTGGCCGCCGACCACCACGTGCTTGTCACCACTCCAACCGGGTACACCTACGAGCTCGATTGGGCGTATCCCGACGCGCTGGTCGGCCTGGAGGTGGACGGCTACGGCATCCACATGCGCTCGGTCGGAGCATTCGACGACGACCGCTTTCGCCGCAACGAACTCGAGATCGCGGGATGGCAAATCCTCAACTTCACCGATCGACAGCTTCGTCGCCAGCCCGGCCGAGTCGTGCAACAAGTCCGTGGAGCGCTGGCGCGTCGAGAAACCCACCGCCACGGTGCATAAGTCGACACGCCGCTGCGTCACACGACCCCGACCACCACGGCGGCTGCGTGCCCGGTCAGGTGGCGATGAAGACGTTCTTCAGTTCGGTGTAGCTGTCGAGCACGGTCATCGAGTGCTCGCGGCCGATACCACTCTGCTTGAAACCGCCGAATGGCGTGGAGTAGCGCACCGAGCTGTTGGAGTTGACGCTGATTGCGCCCGCCTCCATCGCCCGCGCCACCCGCAGCGCACGCGCGCCGTCGCGAGTCCACACCGAACCCGACAGCCCGTAGTCGCTGTCGTTGCAGATCCGCACCGCATCAGCTTCGTCGTGGAACGGGATCACCACGGCCACCGGCCCGAACACTTCGTCCCGGCAGATCCGCGCCGAGGGGTCGCTCGGCGCGGCGATCATCACCGGATGCCATGCTCCCGGTCCGTCGGGTGCCAAACCCGTGTAGATCGTGTCGAGCCCATCGGTGAACGAGCGCACCCGCTGCAGATGCTGCGCGGTGACGAGGGGACCCATGGCCGTGTCGGCCAAGGTGGGATCGCCAACGGTGAACTGTGCCGCGGCCTCGACGAACAGTTCGACGAAACGGTCGAACACGCTTGCCTCGACCAGCACCCGGCTGCGCGCGCAGCAATCTTGGCCCGAGTTGTCGAACACGGCACCCGGCGCTGAGGACGCTGCCTTGTCGAGATCGGCGTCGGCGAACACGATGTTGGCACTCTTGCCGCCGAGCTCCAACGTGACCCGCTTCACCAGTTCGGCACAGCCGGCCATGATCCGCTTGCCAACCGCAGTCGAACCGGTGAAGGCAACCTTGCGAACGTCAGGATGCTCCACCAGCCGCCACCCTGCCTCCTGCCCGGTGCCAACCACCACGTTGAATACGCCGTCGGGAATGCCCGCCTCGAGTGCGAGCTCGGCGAGGCGGATGGTCGTCAGCGGCGTGATCTCGGCCGGCTTCAACACCATCGTGTTGCCGGTCGCCAGGGCCGGACCGATCTTCCACGAGGCCATCAGCATCGGGAAGTTCCACGGGGTGATCAGCCCCACCACACCTAACGGTTCGTGAAAGGTCATGTCAACGCCGCCGGCTACCGGGATGGTGGAACCGGTGTGCTTGTCGACGGCACCGGCGAAGTAGTGGAGCACGTCGGACACGGCGTGAGCGCACCACGTGCTGTTGCCGATCGTCATGCCCATGTTCGCCGTCTCCAGCTCGGCCAGTTCGTCGGTGTGCTCGGCGACCAGATCGGCAAAGCGACGCATCAGCCGGGCCCGGTCGGCCGGAGCAACCGCCCGCCAACCCGGCGAAGCCTCCTTCGCCCGGGCGACTGCCGCGTCGACTTCGCCGGCCGAGACAAGCGGGAGCTCACGGATGACCTCGTCGGTGGCTGGATTGCGGATCTTGATCGAGTTGGGCACGCTCGTGAGTCTGCCACCACACCCGAGCGTCGGATCGTTGGCGAGGCACATCACGAGGCTGGCCAGATTGTGCTGACCGGATTGTGACGGCCGGTTTGTGCTGGCCGGGGTCGGCGGGCGCAGTGTTCGCGCGCCAGACTGAGGGCGTGACCGCGCTCGTGTTGATCGTGGGGCGCTTGAGCGCCGAGGCCCAGGGTGTCCGCGGCGCGGCGTTCGCGGCGGGGCAGGGCTACTTCCGGGGTGTCGAGCGGGCGGGTGGGGTCGCGTTGATGCTGCCCCCGATCCCGGCCTCGATCGACCGTCTGGCCGACCGCCTGGCCGACGTGCTCGATCGGGTGGACGGGATCGTTCTCCATGGCGGCGGCGACGTCGACCCGCGCCGGTACGGGATGGAGCCAACAGCCGACGAGCTGTACGGAATCGTCGCCGAACACGACGAGGTTGAGCTTGCGGTGATCAGGGCTGCGATCGCAGCAGACCTGCCGCTCCTGGCCATCTGTCGGGGGATGCAGATCCTCAACGTCGCCTGCGGCGGCACGCTCGTACAGCACATCGGCAACGACGACCACTGGTACTGCACCCACCCGGTCAACGTCGAACCCGGCAGCCGGTTGGCCAAGGCGCTCGGCTCGGAGCGCCCCGACCAGTGCCACAGCGTGCATCACCAGACGATCGACCGGCTCGGCGACGGGCTGCGGGTGGTTGCCACGGCCGACGACGGGATGCCCGAGGCGATGGAACTCGACTCGGCGCGCTGGACCGTCGCCGTGCAGTGGCATCCCGAAGACACCGCCGGGACCGACCCGCAGCAGCAGGCGTTGTTCGACGAACTCGTCCGACAGTGCCAGCCATCACCCGGCCAGGGCGGCACGGCTCGTGGCTGAGGCTCCACTGATCGGAATCTGTGGGCGAGTGCTGTCATTCAGCGACGAGGGCCGCCGCGATGCGTTCTCCAGTAGTCAGCCCTACAGCCGCGCGGTGGCGAAATCGGGCGGATTGCCCATGCTGCTGCCGCCCCTGCCAACAGCACCCAGGATGGTCGACACCTACCTCGACCGGCTCGGCGGGCTGCTGCTGCCCGGCGGCGGCGATGTCGAGCCGCACCGGTACGGCGAGGAGCCGCAAACCGACGCGCTTTACGGCATGGTCGGCCTGCACGACGAGTTCGACCTCGCGCTCGTGCACGCGGCGATCGAGCGTGACATCCCCGTGCTGGCCATCTGCCGCGGGATGCAGGTGCTGAACGTGTCCCAGGGCGGCACGCTCGTACAGGATCTTGAGGGCGGTGGGCACTGGATGTGCGAGCACCCGGTCACCCTCGCGGCCGGGTCCCGCCTCGCCGAAGCGACCGGTGCCGCCGGCCTCACGCACTGCTACTCGGTGCATCACCAGGGCCTCGATCGGCTCGGTACGGGTCTGGTCCCCGTGGCCTGTGACGAGCACGGCCTGATCGAAGCGGTCGAGTACGCCGACGCATCGTGGGTTGTCGGGGTGCAGTGGCACCCCGAAGACACCACCAGCATCGAACCAGCGCAGCAACGGATCTTCGACGAGTTCGTCAAGATGTCGGCCGCTCACGCCGCGCTGGCGAGCTACGCACGGGGCGTATCCCCGAAGAATTGAACTGATCACCGGCCATCGCTGGTGCCGACGAGGAAGCGCCCGGATCAGCCGCTCAGGGGGCGAGCGTCTGCACGACGAGCGTGGCGTTCTTGGTCGCTTCGATCAACCAGCCGGGGAAGAAGCCGACCACCAGCGTGAACCCGACCGACAGGGCGATTGCCAGCCCAGTG
>JANOKQ010000974.1:0-3373 GCA_031419375.1 Acidimicrobiaceae bacterium | reverse complement strand
GGCATCGGCCGCGGCATTGCGCTGGCGATGGCGCGGGAGGGCGCAAGCATTGCCGTCGTCGGCCGCACGATAGCGACGTGTGCCGCCGTCGCCGACGAGATCACCGCAATCGTCAACAACGCCCAATCGCTGAGCTGCGATGTCGATCCGCAAGATCACCGACGACGACATGGACGCGATGTGGCAATCGGGGCCGATGGGAACACTGCGGTGCATGCAGGCGTCGTTCGAGCAGTTGCGGGCCAATCGCGGATGCGTCATCAACATGGGCTCCGGCAGTTCGATCCTGCCGCAACCGGCGATGAGCGGGTACGCGATGGCGACGGAGGCGATCCACGTGCTGACGCGGACCGCCGCCGTGGAGTGGGGCAGGTTCGGGATTCGCGTGAACTCGATCTGCCCCCTCGCGGCGACACCGGGCTGGGAGTTCTACGCCGGTGAGACGCCGGGGGCCCGATCAGGCGGTGCTTTCGAGCATCCCCCTGGGCAGGCTCGGCGATCCTGAAACCGACATCGGGCGCGCTGCGGTGTACCTCGCCAGCGACGACGCCTCCTACGTGACCGGCACCACGCTGATGGTCGACGGCGGCTTCAGCTACCTGCGTTGACCGAGATGCGTTGACCGAGATGCGCTGCGCCGAGGCGCTGCGCCCCACCTCGCTGTCGCGGGCCACGACATCGAACGGAACGGGCCGCTGTGCGAACATGGCGCGGGATCCGCACGCGAGTGCGGCGATGCAGGAGGACGATCATGTCGAGCAACGGAACCGGAGCCGACACACAGGCCGTCGACGTCGTCGTCGTCGGCGCAGGGTTTGCAGGGATGCACCTACTGCACCGCCTGCGTCAGCTCGGGCTGTCGACCGTGGTGGTCGAGGCGGGCAATGACGTCGGCGGCACCTGGTACTGGAACCGCTACCCCGGGGCGCGATGCGACATCCAGAGCATCGACTACTCGTACTCGTTCGATCCGGACCTCGACAACGAGTGGACGTGGTCAGAGAAGTACGCGCCCCAGCCCGAGATCCTCCGGTACGCACAACACGTCGCCGACCGCCTCGACCTACGCCGCGACATCCACTTCGGCACCCGGGTCGAGTCGGCCGTATGGGACGGCAGCGAGGCGCGATGGCAGCTGCGGACGTCACGCAATGAACAGTTGACGTGCCAGTTCTTCGTGATGGCCACGGGCTGCCTGTCGGTGCCCAAGGAGGTCGACATCGCCGGTACCGATGCGTTCCAGGGCGACGTGTACTTCACCAGCCGCTGGCCGCACGAGGGAGTCGACCTCACCGGCAAGCGCGTTGCCGTGATCGGCACGGGATCGTCGGCGATCCAATCGATCCCGGTCATCGCCGGCCAGGCGGCCCAGCTGACCGTGTTCCAACGCACGCCGAACTTCTCGATCCCGGCCAACAACGGACCGATCCCTGCGGCGAAGCTGGCTGCCCGCGGACGGGGACGCGAGCAATATCGCGATGCGGCTCGCCACACGACCAGCGGGGTCCCCTACGACGTCAGCGAGATCAGCGCGCTGGCGGTCTCCGACGAGGATCGGCTCGCCCGCTACGAGCACGCATGGGCGACGGGCGGGATCATCGAGTTCCTCGGCTCGTACATGGACCACCTCACCAACCAGCAGTCGAACGACCTGCTCTGCGAGTTCGTGCGCGGCAAGATCCGCTCGGTCGTTGATGACCCGCAGACCGCCGAGGCGCTGTGCCCCACGACGTACCCGATCGGGACCAAGCGGCTGTGCGTCGACACCGGCTACTACGAGACGTTCAATCAGCCACACGTCCGGCTGGTCGATCTTCGTGCGCGCCCGATCACCACCATCACCGCAACCGGCATCGACGTGGCCGACGAATCGTTCGAGTTCGACGCAATCGTGTTCGCCACGGGTTTCGACGCGATGACGGGCGCGATCGTCGGCGTCGACATCACCGGGCGCGACGGGCTGACGCTGAAGGACGCGTGGGCCGACGGACCGGTCACCTACCTCGGGTTGATGGCTGCCGGGTTTCCGAACCTGTTCATGATCACCGGCCCCGGGAGCCCGTCGGTGCTGTCGAACATGATGGTGTCGATCGAGCAGCACGTCGACTGGATCACCGACTGCGTGCGCGATGTCCGCTCCGAGGGATTCGACACGATCGAGCCCACCGACGGCGCGGTTACGGGCTGGGTGCAGCACGTCAACGACTTCGCCAGCATCACCCTGATGCCACAGGCGAACTCGTGGTACATGGGAGCGAACGTGCCGGGCAAGCCGCGCGTGTTCCTGCCGTACGCCGGCGGGGTCGAGCGGTACCGCACCATCTGCGGCGAGGTGGTCGGGCAAGACTACCTCGGCTTCGAGCGGCGCGGCCCCGGCGGGACCCGCTGCAACGACGGCGTCGTGCGTAGCTTGCACGCCGATGTCGGCGTCATGTTGGAGCTGTTGGGAGGTCTCGATCTTCCGCCGATGGACACCATGTCGCCCACCGACGCACGGGCGTTCTCCACCGCCATGTCGGCAGAGCGACCCCCCGGACCCGATGTTGGCGAGGCGGTCGACGGCGAACTCCCGGGCGCAGCGGGGAACCTGCACTACCGCCTGTACCGGCCGGCGACCCCGGGGCCGCATCCGCTCATCGCCTACTTCCACGGCGGCGGCTGGGTGCTGGGAGGCCATGACTCCGACGATCCGTTCTGCCGCGACCTGTGCGTGCGCTCCGACGCCGTCGTGGTGTCGGTCGACTACCGCCACGCACCAGAGGCCCGCTTCCCCGCCGCGGTCGACGACGCGTTCGCCGCCGTCCGATGGATTGCCGCCAATGCCGATGCGTTCGGCGGAGTTCCCGGCGAACTTGTCGTGGCCGGCTGGAGCGCCGGGGCCAACCTCGCCGCGGTGGTCTGCCAACTCGCCCGTGACGCCGACGGCCCGCGGATCGTCGGCCAGTTGCTGCTCACCCCGGTGACCGACAGCGACACATCCCGCAGCAGCTACGCCGACAACGGTGACGGCTACATCTTGACCGCGGCCTTGATGCGCTGGTTCTGGGACCACTACGCCGACCCCGCCGATCGGATGGATCCGAGAGCCGCCCCGTTACGTGCTACGAACCTGGCCGATCTGCCCCCGGCGGTCGTTGTCACCTGCGAGTTCGACCCGCTGCGCGACGAGGGAACCGCCTACGCCACAGCGCTTTCGGCGGCCGGCGTCAGCGTGCGACACATCGATGCTCGCGGCCACATCCACACCTCGTTGACCGCCGTCGACATGCTGCCGACGGGTGCCGCGACCCGGGCGGAGATTGGCGCAGCCCTGCGGAGCATGTTCAGCGTGGGCGTGCCGCGCTGATCGCGCTTCAGGACGTGCCGCCGAAAT
>JANOKQ010000973.1:0-3119 GCA_031419375.1 Acidimicrobiaceae bacterium | reverse complement strand
AGAACCCCGGAGACATTTGGGGCGAACGTGGCTTGTCGAGCGGGTCGGGGTTGAAGAGGTCCGCGGGCCCGACGCAACGGTCGACCGCCTTGTAGTTCTCCTCGCCGATGCGAGGGATGAAGCCGTGGCCTAGATCGAGATCCATGGATTTCTCCTTGACAAGTGTTCGACGTATGATACGACAAACACGCGACGTTTCGCTACACTTTAGCTCGACGAGGGATCTATGACGACACTTACTGCACTGCTCGACCATCTCTACGAGGGCGACGTGGTCGACACCGTTGACGTCGCACGGGTCAGCGACACCAACCCACGCAGCGTCACCCGCTGGAAGGCGGAGGCGGCGGTCCCGCGACGCGAGGCTGAGGAGCGATTGCTCGAACTGCGCGCGGTTGTCGACCTGGCCCGCAGAGTGATGCGCGACAACGCCGCCCGCTTCTGGTTGCGCTCACCGAACCCTGACCTTGGGTACGAAAAGCCGCTGGACCTCATCACCCAGGGCCAGTACCAGCGCGTCATCGATCTGCTGCTGGCGGTTGCGGAGGGTGTGACCGGCTGAGATGGCGCTGTTCGAAACGAGCAAGCTCGCCAAGCTGACTGGGACGGCGTTCTCGGCGACCGGCTACCGGAACCAGGCGAGCGGGTTCGATCCGCGAAGTGGTGATGGGGCTCGTCGCTTTGGCGGTCGTTTCAACCCGCCGCACAGCTTCCCGGTGATCTACCTGTGCACATCTCGACCATGCGTTGTTGCCGAGCTCACGCGTCAAGCTGATCGGCAGGGTCTGGCGATCGACGACTTGATGCCTCGCGAGTTGTGGCGAATCACGGTCGAACTCACCAAGGTGCTCGATCTCACGCATCGCGGCACCCTGGAGGCGCTCGACATCGATCCAGCCGACCTCCTCCGCGACGACCGTCAGCTCACCAATGAGATCGGCGAGGCCGCCCAGGAGCACCGCTTTCAAGCGATTCGATCGGCGTCGGTGACTGGGGTCGACGATGTCCTGGCAGTCATGCCCGAGAACCTCGCTGGTGCCGTACTGCTTGCGGAACTCATCCAGGAATGGACGACGGCATCCGACCTCCCGTGAGTTGGCTCGTCCCTCCGGACGCCCTCCGCCCTACGCCGACGCGGTCAACGCGACCAGCTCTCGATCGGCGCTCCCGTGGCGCTTGTCGAGCGGCCCCATCGGCGTCTGGGCCAACCAGTCCGACAGCCAGACGAGATCCGGTGTGCTCCCGAGGTCATCGTGGGCGTAACCGGCGAGGCGGACATACTCATTCAGCACGCCGACCACGCTGCGGTTCGCGGTCGGGATGCACGAAGCGTCTCCGAGCGTTGACAGCTCGCCGGTGATGAACGCTTCGGGAGCGCCGTGCCGACGAAGGACCACTTCCAGCTCGGCGGGGAATCTCCGCAACACCGTTGCCGCTGGTGCAAGGGGAACGAACACCGGCAGCAACGTCAATTCGCTGACGAACAACACCACCTGCGGCTTCCAGAAGATCGCGGTCGCGTACCACGCCCCGAGCGCCGGTGCAGCCGAAGGGGTCGCTGGCGCAGAAGCGAACCCGCCGAGGCGCTGCGCGAGCTTGCGTGTCGTGTGGACGACATCACCACATCATGGCCGGGAGCAAACTCGCCCACGTTCTGCCGACCGTCATGAATAGGGTCGACATCATGGATCTGATCGTGGTGGACCTGGAAGCGACGTGTTGGGATACGTCGCGCCCACGCAACCACATGGAGATCATCGAGATCGGCGCGGTCCGCCTCGATGCGGCCTTGACGGTCGTCGATGAGTTCGACTCGTTCGTTCGTCCGGTGGTCGAGCACAAGCTCAGCCAGTTCTGCACCGCGCTGACGACGATCAAGCAAGCCGATGTCGATGGCGCCGACATGTTCCCGACGGTGTTCGCCCGGTTCCTCGAATGGATCGGTACGGGGCCTTACCGGCTGTGCTCGTGGGGTTTCTTCGACGTCGGCCAGTTTCGCCTGGACTGCACGCGGTTCGGCGTGGTGTTCCCCGAGCAGTTCGAGAGCGACCACCTGAACATCAAGCAGGTGTTCGCTGATTGGAAGGGTGTTCGCCGCTGCGGCATGACGGCGGCGCTCGACCTACTCGGTCTCCCGTTGGCCGGCACTCACCATCGTGGTGTCGACGACGCCCGCAACATCGCCAGAATCGTTCAGGGAACACTTCCCAACGTCGTCGTGGGCTGACCTTGGCCTCCTCTGCTTGACCGGCTACCGGCCCCTGAGTCTCGTTACGCCTTGGTCCACCGCTGGCGGGCTCGAACCGGCTCCAGGCAAGCGAGGTCGTTGGAGGCCCCGGACGGATCGAGCCACACCCGCGCCGTCAACATCGCTTCTGCATCGTCCCAACGCCGCTGGCGCCACGCGCACAGGGCGAGACCGTGGAGGCAGCGAAGGAACGGCCGGTTGTCGATCCACCCCCACGGGAGCACACCGCCGAAGCCGGCTGGCAATGACGCTTCGGCGACCGCGACGCCGGTCTTGTAGAGCTCGGCTGCCGGGCCAGGCCCACGGGTGTTGAAGGCGACCAGCCCGAGGTGCCCCCATGCATCGATGCACCGCGTGTCGATGGCTAGCGCGTCTTCGAGGATTCGGATGGCCAGGCGATGATGGCCGGCATGATGCAGGTCGGCCGCTTCGATGATCGGGTCGCTGTCCCAGTCGTTTTCATCCGCGCCAGGAATGACCTGCTCCATCTCGAACGATGGTCGTGGCCCGGCGGCGATGACCGTGCGGCCTAGCGGGTGGATCGGGTCGCCTGGTTCACCCCAGTACTCGGTGGCAGGGTTCCACTCGCCATGTGGTGTCAACCCCAGCGGCGCGTCGAGCTTGAGCGCAGGCGCGAACCTCGGATACACCCAGCGCGTGCTCTGCTCGACTTCGATTGTGGGCAGTGGAGTTGCGCCCGACCAGCGGCGGTACGCGTCGAGGAGCTGCCTGGTCTCCAGCGGAATCGGGCCGACGGGGGTGACGTCGAGAAGCGAGACCGAATGAACCTGGCCGTCCCGTCGGCACGTTGCGGTGAGCCCGCGGCGTTCGTCGCCTGCGAAGTCGACTCCGGTAACCGCAACCTCGGCTC
>JANOKQ010000972.1:0-3854 GCA_031419375.1 Acidimicrobiaceae bacterium | reverse complement strand
CGTCTGCCTGGGCGACGCGCAACGCTTCCCACAGTTCGTCTTCGGTGGCGTCAGCCTTGCCGTACCGCAAGTTGGTGGCCACGGTCCCGGAGAACAGATACGGCTTCTGCGGCACCAGCCCGACCCGGTCCCACAGCATCTCCGGTTGCAGCTCGCGCACATCGACTCCGTCGACGAGCACAGCGCCATCGGTGGCGTCAGCGAGGCGGGGCACCAGGTTGATCAACGTGGTCTTGCCGGATCCGGTGCTGCCGATGATCGCCGTCGTCTGCCCGGCGCGCGACCGGAACGACACATCGCGCAGCACGCCCCGTTCCGCCCCCGGATATTGGAAGCACACGTCGCGGAACTCCAGTTCGCCGCGAGTGGACACCTCGGTGACAGGTCGTTCGGCCACCACCACCGACGCCGGGGTATCGAGCACCTCCTGGATGCGTTCAGCGCACACCGCGGCGCGAGGAATCATCACCGCCATGAAGCTGGCCATCATCACCGACATCAGGATCTGGGCGAGGTAGCTGAGGAACGCCACGAGCGAACCGATCGACATCTGCGCGCTGGCGATGCGGTCGGCGCCGATCCACACCGCCGCAACGCTCGAGACGTTGAGCACCACCAGCACGATCGGGAAGAAGAATGCCATCAATCGCCCGGCGCGCAGCGACGTCTCGGTGAGGTCCTCGTTGACCGCGGCGAACCGCTTCGATTCGTCGGGCTCACGCACGAACGCGCGAACCACGCGCATGCCGACGATCTGCTCGCGCAGCACTCGGTTGATGGCGTCGATGCGGTCCTGCATCCTGCGGAATTGCGGCACCATGTTGGCGATCACGAGCGTGATCGCGCCGATCAGCACGGGAACGGCAAACAGCAAGATCCACGACAATCCGGTGTCTTCGCGCAGGGCCATCACGACCCCGCCGATGACGGTCATCGGTGCTGCGACCAACAGGGTGCATGTCATTTGCACCATCATTTGCACCTGCTGCACATCGTTGGTGATGCGCGTGATGAGTGACGGTGCGCCGAAGGTGCCGACCTCCCGCGTGGAGAACTCGGTGACCTGGTGGAACAGCGAGCTGCGCACGTCACGCCCGAACGCCATCGACGCGCGGGATCCGTAGAACACGGCCGCGACGGCGAAACCGACCTGCACGAGGGTGACGACCAGCATCAACATGCCGGTCGACCAGATGTAGCCCGTGTCGCCGCGGGCAATGCCTTTGTCGATGACGTCCGCGTTCAGGCTCGGCAGATACAGCGAAGCGGTGGTCTGCACGAGCTGCAGTACCACGACGGCCGTCAGCGTGCGCCGGTACGCGCCGAGGTGGGAGCGGAGCAGACGGAGCAGCATTCAGGAGTCCTTCGATTTCGCTGGAGTACGTCGTGTGCCGACGTTGGCACTGCGCGGGTTGGCACTGCGCGGGTTGGGGTGACGCGACCGGATGCCATCGAGCAGCAGCGCGACGATCTCGTCGGGCGACATCGGCCCGTCCGGCACCAGGGTCGGGTGGCTGAACGCCAAGGTGAGGCTGCGTAACATGCGCGCCGCCTCGACGGGATCACGACTGAGGCGATGACGGTCGGGTTCGAACAGTGCGGCGAGGCCCGGAAGATCGGTTGGGTGTCGGCGGCTCTGCGGGACCTTGTCGACGCCGATCGTTGCGACCAGCCGCCAGATGTCCGCAAGCCGGCGCTGAACGATCTCGACGGCGAGTATGAGTCGCTGCTCGAACGGCAGGGAGCAATCGATGCTTGCGAATGCCGCGTCCAACGGAGCCGGATCGAATGCGGCACTCACGACAGCGTCGAGCAGCGAATCCTTGTCGACAAAGGCCCGGAAGACGGTTCCTTCGGCGATGCCTGCGGCAGAGGCGATCATCCGCGTGCTGACCGCTGCGCCATGCTCGAGCACCAGCGGCAGCGCGGCGGTCACGATGGCCGCTCGTCGGGCTTCGGGTGACATTGCCGAGGCCCGCGGCTGCCTCGTCGGGGGCAGATGTGAAGCCGGTTCCGGCGACTGCACTGCCAGATGGTGCTGCGCAGACGGTGACGGTTCGGTGCGCTTCACGGACCTTGACGCTACTTGAGTGAGTGCTCACTCACTTGACCGCGCCCGAGCCCAAGCCCGAGATCGATGTCTGGGTGCGGCGGAGCGGGACGCGGGACGCGGAATACGCCGTGTCTAGGATGGCCGAAAAGCGGGTACAGGAGCACCAGGCGTCTGGATCAACGCATCCGCCACCGCACCCGCCCGATCTCGTAGGAGCAAGTTCATGGCATCCGACACACCGTCCATTTTGGCAGCGTTCGCGTTCCCCGACATGTTTCGCGCCTCGGAGTTCTTGACCGCGACGCTACGCCTGTCCAACGACAAGCGACTCGTGTTGAAAGACGCCGTGTATGTGATCAAAGGCGACGACGGCCGGGTGCACGTGGAGGAGACGACCGACGTCAAGACCGCGAGCGCAGCGATGGGCGGTGGGTTGTGGGCAGGCCTGTTTGGCCTGCTGCTCGGCGGCCCGGTCGGCATGCTGGCCGCTGGAGGCGTGGGTGCCGGAGTCGGCGCGATTGCGGCGAAGGCGATCGACATCGGCATCTCCGACAGCTTCGTCGACGACCTTCGCGAGATGGTTGCTCCCGGCACGGTGACGCTGGCGCTCCTGGTTGATCACATCGACGAAGCTTCGGTCCTTGCTGAACTCCAGCGTTTCGAAGGCGCCCGGTACGTCGCCGGCAACCTGCCGATGAGCGCGATCGAGGCAGTGCGCGATGCCGTCGGCGACCCCCAGCCGATGAGTGGCAGCCCCCTGCCTCCGCCGATGCTCTAGCGCCCGTCGCCCGTCGCCGGTGGCCCCCGCCCAGCCGCCGCCGGTGGAGTGGACGGTTGTCGAGAAGGCCACCGTGGCGGTGCATCTCTCGACATCCCGCAGCTCCACGCTCAATGTCCAGCGGGCCGGGTCCAGCGGGTCGGGTCGGGAGAGCGCTCGCTGTGGTGGTCGTTCGTGGTGGCGTGAACATTCCGTGAAGGTGTGACGCAGGTGTGCAAAGAAGTCGTGAAGTCGCTCCCGTGCTTTTGTCGGTGGGGGTACACCGGAGTCATGACGACAACGGGCACCGCTCAGCAACCGAAGGATCGAACGCGCTCCGCACGGGCCGCCACGCCAGCCATGGTGGCCGCCACCGCAGTCACGGTGGTCGCCCCGGTGATCGTGTTCGCAGTCGCCTGGGCCACGGCTTCGGTGCGTGAGGACATGGGGATTGCCAACGTTGCGCTGGTGTTGGCAACGGTTACTGCCGCTGCTGCGCTCGCCAGCGCACGGGCGGGTTTGGTGACGTCGATCGTTGCCGCTCTGTCGCTCAACTACTTCCACACCGAACCGCTGCGGTCACTGCGCATCACTGCAGGCTCGGATCTGGTGTCGGTGGCGTTGCTCGCTGCGCTCGGGCTCGCGATCAGCGCGATCACGGCGGTACGGGTTCGCCGTGCTCGCGTCATCCAACGAGGTGTCGACGCAGATGGCGCGCGCGATCAACTCCGCGACGCTCTGGCGTCGGGCCGGTCGGCGTTGCAGGTCTGGGACATCTCGGTGCTCGCCGCAGCCGCCCAACTGGCGCTGATCGATGTTCGCCTCGAACACACCGGCCGCTCGTCGTTGCCGGCCATTTCCCGCCAGCGCTGGGAGCCGGGTGACCCTGCCGCGAACCACCTCCTGGTGGTGCCCGAGTCGGGGGCGGTGGTGCACCTTCGGGCGCCGCATCACGACGAACAGCTGGTCCTCACCCCTCGTGCGGGCCAGGGCCCAGTCACCATCGACCGCCGCGCCGCGATGGTCTTCGCCGATCAGGTCGAA
>JANOKQ010000971.1:0-6495 GCA_031419375.1 Acidimicrobiaceae bacterium | reverse complement strand
GCCGAACGCTTCGCCGACTACGACACGCCGGCCACCCAGCGCGCCCTCGAAGCCGTGCTCGAAGGGATCAACGAGTGAAGGTGCTCGCCACCTACAGCATCAAAGGTGGCGTCGGCAAGACGACCACAGCGGTCAACCTCGCCCACGAAGCAGCCGCAACTGGTTCCCGGGTGCTGCTGTGGGACCTTGATCCACAAGGCGCCGCCACCTTCTTCGTCCGGGTCAAGCCCTCCGTCAAAGGAGGCGCCGAGCGGCTCGTCAGCAGCGCAGGATCGCTCGCCGCGAACATCCATGCCACCGACGACCCGGCGGTCCACATCGTGCCCGCCGACTTCTCACTCCGCCACCTCGACCTCGAACTCGACCACACCAAACATCCAACACGACGCCTCGCCTCGCTCCTCCAGCCGATCGCCGACCGCTACGATGTCGCGCTCCTCGACTGCGCCCCAGGGATCACCCTCACGAGCGAGAGCGTGTTCGACGCCGCCGACGCGCTCATCGTGCCGACCATCCCCACCACCCTGTCCGAACGCACCCTGGTCCAGCTCACCGACTTCCTCGTCGACCGCCAACCAGCACCGATGATCCTGCCGTTCGCGTCGATGGTGGATCGCCGCAAACGGCTGCAACGCGACTGCGTCGCTCACCTGATGCGCGATATCCCGGGCTTTCTGCCAACGGCGATCCCGAACGCCAGCGTCATCGAACAGATGGGCGTCGAACGCGCACCCGTCGCGGTCTTCGCACCGACCAGCGCTGCCGCATCCGCCTTCAGAAACCTGTGGGCAGACTTCGCCTCACGTATCTGGGCGTGACGTGCTCAGGCCCAGTCGGCACGGGACGTGGCCTCACGGACCGGACCGGCACCCGTCGCCAGCCGGTGTTCACACACCGAGATCGAACGCCCTCAACTGGTGGGGTCGGCGTGACCGATCCTGATGGAGTGTTCCGCCATGAAGGTGAACTCGCCGGAGCGAACGGAATCAACACCGGCAGGTACGTCGTGGCGCTGACGAACAGTACGACCGGTGGTCGCCAGAACAGGTGGTACTGAGGCAGGTCCCATCTACCCCGCCGAGTCCGAGCAGGTCCTCACGCAGCACCCGAAGGTCGGCAACGTCACAGTCATTCGGTGTGCCGAACAGCGACATGGGCGAGGAGGTGAAGGCCCTCGTGGTACCGAGCGACTCGGCCGACCCGCCCCGCGCCGATGAACTGATCGCCTGGTGCCGCGCTCGCCGCGCGATTCGTCTCGGAGGGCGGTCGCTGCGTGCTCATCGACATCCAGGACGACGCCGGAAACGACGTCGCCGCGAGACTTGGCATCCTCGGCGCCGTCGGGCCGATCGCCAATATCGACGCAGCGGCGTGGGACCGCACGATCGCCGTGCGTCTCAGCAGTTCGTTGTACGGCACCAAGCACGCGGCCCGTGTGACGATCGAGCACGGCGGCGGCTCGATCATCAACATATGCCTCGGCCCAACCAGCATTCTCATGTCCAAGGGTGAACGGAGGCGAGCCGTTCATCGTCGCCTCCTCGAACTCGTGCAGCACATGCAGGTCGCTGTGGCACAGCCCGGCGGCGCCTACCTTGACGAGCACCTGACCAGAACCGGGCTCCGGAACGGGAACCTATTGGTACTCGGCCGGCGTCTTCCAGGCAATCATTCGGTACGCCTTCATCCCTGCCCTCCTCGGTGGTGCTGCTGCAATCATCATATGGGATGCGGATTTGCTCGGCCATCGCTGCGACCTCCTTCAGCGCGTCATCCTCTGCGCTACCATGCGCACCGTGAGAGGGGTCCCATTGAAACCGATTCGACGAACACGTGGAACGAATCGCGACGTGATCGTTCGCGACCGGTGAGCCTCATCGCAGTCGAGGCAGCGCTCGTCGTCGTCGACCCGTCGCAGCGAAATGCGATCGTTGCCGCATCGGCTCCGATCCAGGCGGCGACGCGGCGCGACGAGTCCGGCTGCCGCGTCTACAGCTTCGCTGCCGACGCGGTGGAGCCAGACCTGATTCAGGTGTACGAGCTGTGGGATGACGAGGAGTCACTCGCCGCGCACTTCCTGCACCCGAACTACGCCGCGATGCGCGACCTGCTCCACGCCGCCGGCCTGAAGTCAACAGTCAGCCGGAAACTGCGCATCGACGCGACCGCGCCGGTCTACGCGCCCGACCGCAGCCCCAGTGCGGGCTTCCCCGACGCCTGAGCGCAGCCGCCGCTCGACGTTTCCGTGCATCCGACCGACGCGCCGCGTGCTTACGCTCGGGCAATGACCCCTGGAGCACGCATCCGCGCCGTGGTATTCGACTTTGGCGGGGTGCTGATCACGTCGCTTACAAACCAGGTCGGCACCTTGGCAGGTCGCCACGACACGTCGCTGGAGGAGATGCTCGGGATCGTCATCGGCCCGAGGGATTCGGGGGAGCACCCGTGGCACCGCGCTGAACGCGGAGAGCTCACGGTCGACGAGATCCAAGACCTGCTCGCGCCGCGAAGGTGGCCACGACTCGGGGTCGAACAACGCTTGCAGCGCGATTCCATCCACTGCGCCAATCAGTTGCTCGGCGATCTCGGGCCCGTCATCGATGGACCCGCCGGTGCAACGTTCCACGAGACCAGCGACACCTGAGCGATAGTCGCGATAGGCGTTGCGTTGTGTGGCCGCGAGCTCAGCGTCACCGTTCGCCTCGGCACAGAAGGCGACCGTCACCATCCGCCGCCGATTACGTTTGGGCGAACTCGCGTTCACGACAGGAGCATCGAAGATGACCACACGGCCCTACCCGACCCAGCCTTCCCAGCTCTCCACCGAGTGGCTGACGGAACGTCTGCGTTCCACTGGCGACGTCGGAGGCGCTCGAGTCACGGGCTTCAATACTACACCGGTCGGGGAGGGCATCGGCATGCTCGGCATCCTCGTGCGGGTGGCACTGGAATACGACCGGCAGGACTCCGGTGGTCCGGCGTCACTCGTCGCCAAGTTCGCGACGCCCGTCGAGTCGAACCGAGCAGTGGCGATGGCGTACCGGCTGTACGAACGCGAGGTTGGCTTCTACCGTGAGATCGCGCCGACCCTCGATGTCTCTGCGCCGAAGTGCTACGCGGCCGAGGTCGACCCCGAGAGTGGCGACTGCGTTCTGCTGCTCGAGGACCTCTCCGCAATGCGCACCGGCGATCAGGTCGCCGGGTGCAGTGCCGAGTCTGCGGCGCTCATCATCGACGCGGTCGTGCCGCTCCACGCGAAGTTCTGGGGCCACCCAGAGGATCTCACCGTGAAATCCGTTCCGCGCATCGACAGCGAGGCGCAGAGCGCGGGGATCACGGCGGGGTGCGAAGCGGGGTGGGATCCGTGCATGGCCCAGTTCGGCCACGTCGTCGCGGACGAGATCAAGGCGAGCCGCGACCGGTTCCTCCTGGCGGTGCCGGAGATCCACCGGATGGTCGGCCGTCGCGTCCAGACGCTCATCCATGGCGACGTTCGTCTCGACAACCTGATGTTCGACGAATCGCACATCGTCCTGCTCGACTGGGCGCTGTCGATCTCGACCGGATTGCAGGACGTCGCCTACCTCCTCAGCCAGAACGTGACGACCGACGAGAGGCGGGCCCACGAGACGGAACTGCTCGAGCACTATCAGCAGCGCCTCGCCGAGCACGGTGTTGAGTACCCGCTCGACAAATGCTGGGACGACTATCGCGTCGGCGTGCTGTACATGTTCTGCTACGCCGTCGTGATCGCCGGGACACTGGACCCGGCGAACGAGCGCGGCGCTTCGTTCATGGCGAAGCTGGTCGAACGAGCCTCCGCCACAATGATGGATCACGACATCTTGTCGATGCTCCCCAGCTGACCTCACGTGGAGAGAAACGTTCCAGGTAGACCCGAACACGTCGATGTCGAGGGCTGCCTCAACGTCCGAGACGCAGGAGGCTGGCCGACCGACGACGGCCGCTGGATGCGCGCAGGGCTGCTCTTCCGGGCAGACGAGCCGGTGCGGCTCACCGACCAAGGCAGAGCTGCGATCGCCCGTCTCGGCCTGCGCGCCGTCATCGACCTGCGCCAGCAGGCCCAGGTCGACCGCGGCCATTTGTTTGCTGCGCCAGAGATCACGCACCACATCCAGATGGTCGATCGGGTGATCGACGTCGACAACCCGCCGTCGAAGTTCGACCGAGCCGTCGATCTCGTCGATCTGTACGAGAACATGGTCGAGCGTGGGAGCAGTCAGCTCGTGCGCGCCGTCGACACCATCGCGGAATACATCGTGGACGGCCCAGTTCTCGTCCACTGCCTTGCCGGCAAGGATCGAACCGGCCTGATTGTCGCGCTCATCCAGGGCGCGCTCGGGGTCACGCTCGAATCGGTCGTCGAGGAGTACGCACTGTCTGACGATCCAACTCGCTACCGGCGGCTGATGATGATCGGCGACCCGCGAGCCGGAGACCCGCCGGTACACCGCTCCCCCGAATTGCTCTGGAACGCTCCCGCAGAAGTGATGGCGCTGTTCGCGCGGCGGATCGTCCACCGCCACGGCTCACTCACCGCCTGGGCGTGCGGGATCGGCGTGTCCGAGGCGACGTTGGAGCGACTTCGCGAGCGACTCATCACCGACCCCTTGGGCCGCTGACTCGGGGCGAACCGATTGACAGGTCCGATTCTACTCGTGTCGCCACAGGGTCGCCTTCCTGCCCGCGGTTGACCTGTTCGTCAACGTTGCGGAGCGTTCGGCGGAGTTTTCGAGCCGGGGACGCGGGACGGCGAGTGTGCCCAGTCGCCCAGACCTCGACGCACTCCGATGCGGCCGACTGTTGGAACGCCCTCTGACTTCATCGTGAGAGCAGCAGCGGTGCGGTTCGCGGGGGGTGCCGTTGCGAGCTGATGCATCTGGTCCCGCTCGATCATCGCGAGCGGTACGGGTCGACCTTGTCTCACGGCCTGCGCCGGAACACAAGAACACTGCCATCGCGAAGTTCAGCCAACCGGTCGCTGTCTGAAGGGAGGACGAACTGATTGATCGCCCGTCCCGTTTCGGATTCGAGACTGAGTCTGGCCTCGGCTAGGTCGAAGCTCGTCAGAGTGTCGGTGACAAACACGACGTCGAGTGGGAAGTCGATTTCCTCTTCGAAGGCTTGCGCGAATGGAGAGTAGCGCTCGTCGCCGTAGGCATCGATGGTGACTCGTTCGATGATCTCGTCGATCGTTTCGTCGTCAGCTGACATCGACGTCATTCCTGCTGACGGGCACGCGCAGAGGGGCGCCGTGGCGCGCGGACGTTTGTTGGGAATGTCGAATCCGAGGGTGGCGTATGCGGGAAGCCGCTTTGCACGCATCCGGTCGAGCACAGGGATCCCGACGTCGACGTAGTCGTGGAGTTCTACGTCATGCTTGCCGACATGTGTTCGGAGAAGGCGACCGACGTATGCGGCCTGGCCGCGCTGTCGGACCGCTCTGCTTGAACGGTCAATTGCTGTGTGCCGACGTTGTATCGCGCTCCCGAGCTCGGCCATTCACAATGTCAAACGGCGTCGACTCAAGACGCTCGCAGTGATGCCGATACACGAGGTAACAACACGGGGGGCACGATAGACAAGGGACGGCTGTGGACGACGATGGATACGCAGGTGCGGCGACGTGCCACAGCTGTGACCGGTCCAAGGATGGTGCCCAACACTCCGGGCGTGTACGCCTGGTATCGGGAGGGCGCAACACCGAGTTCTCGGCCGCCAACAAGGCGATCCGACCCGCGTCATCCACCACCACGGTCTACCAGACCGCGCACGCTACGTGGTGGACAATCGCACGCACCGCGCGATCACACCTGAGTGGTTACTCGAACGGAACGGAGACTGACCCCATGACGACAGCGAAAATGGCAACCCCCATTGAGAAGCGCGGCGGCTACGGCTCATCCTCCACACCGGCATCGAAGCTCACTCCACCGCCGAGCGGTGTGGCCCCGGGCGCGAGGTCCGCGGTTCAGCAGGCACCGACCCCAAAGACGTAGTTCTCTTCTTTCGGGTCATCGCCTGACCCGAGCAACGTCAGCGTTGCTCGCCGTGCTGCCGGTGGTCCGCGATTTCGCTTCCGCGCTGCTCAAGCCGTTCGGCGCCCCGACTTCTGGCGCTTTGGAGACGTTCATCGAGGTGCCCTTGCGAACAACCGACGAGCGCACGGTTCGTCCAGATGGATTGATCAGAGCCACCCGCGGTCAACGTCAGTGGAGTGCTCTCGTCGAAGTGAAGACCGGGCCGAACGAACTGGGCCGCGAGCAGATCGAGACATACCTCGACCTGGCACGCGACAACGGCATCGATGCGGTTCTCACGATCTCCAACCAGCTCACCCCATCGGCTGGAGCGCATCCGGTCGATGTCGACAAGCGCAAGCTGAAGAAGGTCGCTCTGCATCACCTCTCGTGGGCCGAGGTCGTGTCGGCGGCCGTGATCCAACGAGTCCACCACGGCGTGTCCGATCCGGAG
>JANOKQ010000970.1:0-5935 GCA_031419375.1 Acidimicrobiaceae bacterium | reverse complement strand
ACCTTCAGGACCGTCGCAAAACATCCGGGCGGTTGCCCCTCGACGTTGTCGAGACCGTCGATCACGGACATCTCCCAGGGTGGACGGCTGAGGTCGATCGGGCGCGACTGCAGGCGTGCGACCTGGGTGCGGAACTGACGCCAGTCACCCGGCTTGGGGAGGGCCAGATGCCGAACGTGGAACTCGAGATCGAAGTCGGGGTCGTCGATCCAGTACGGCCGATCGAGCTCCAGGGGGACGCGGATGAGCTTCTGGCGCAGTGACGGCACGAGCGGCAGGCAGCGTTCGAGCTTGGCCAGGATGTCCTCGAACGACGGCGCACCGCTGGGGGCGGTCGACGGGTCGTACACAGCGACCATGCACAGATGATTCGGCGTGCGCGGCGTCTCCGACGCCAGCATCGTGGTGTCGATCAGGCTGAGTTGCTTCACCAACGCACAGGCTAAACGATTCTGACACTGGTGTCGTCCACGTTCTGTTCCGCGTGCGGCACGCACCGAGCGTCCGCGCTAGCGTTCGTGACACCATTGTCAGAAACTCTGGCTGGATGGGCACGATCTTCGCCCAGCCCACCCGGACAACACGGGAGAACCGCACACCATGAGCAATCTGCAACCCGGGGCCCACGTCGAGACACGCGGCGACGCACCCGCCGTCGTCATGGCCAACTCCGGACACACTGTCACGTACGCCGAGCTCGACGCCAGATCGAAGCAGGTAGCCCAGTTGCTGCGCGCCCACGGCCTGCAATCGGGCGACCACATCGGGATCATGATGGAGAACCACCCCCGCTACTACGAGGTGTACTGGGGTGCCCAGCGGGCCGGGCTCTACACCACACCGATCAACTGGCACCTGAAGGCCGACGAGGCCGGCTACATCATCGATGACTGCGGCGCGCGAGCGATCTTCGTGTCGAAGGCACTCGAGCGCGTCGCCGCCGAGCTGTCGGCCTCGCTGGGCCACGTCGAGGTGAAGTTGATGATCGACGGCACGATCCCGGGCTTCGACAGCTACGAGGACGAGATCGCCAAGTACCCGGCCGCGCCGCTCGCCGACGAGGTCGAGGGTCAGTTCATGTTCTACTCTTCGGGCACCACGGGTCGGCCGAAGGGCATCAAACCGGCACGCCAGGAGATGCCGTACGGTGCCGGCGGAGGTGCGCTCGTCTCGCTGATCCAAATGATGTACGGCTTCTCGCCCGACACCGTCTACCTGTGCCCGGCCCCGCTGTACCACGCCGCCCCACTCGGCTGGTCGACCGCCGCCCAGCGGCTCGGCGCCACCGTGATCGTGATGGAGAAGTTCGACCCGGTGCAATGCCTTGAACTGATCGAGCGCTACCGCGTCACTCACGTGCAGTTCGTCCCGACCCACTTCATCCGGATGCTCAAGCTGTCCAACGAGGAGCGCGCCGCCCACGACTACTCGAGCCTCCAGATGGTGGTGCACGCCGCGGCCCCCTGCCCGGCCGAGGTCAAACGCCAGATGATCGACTGGTGGGGCCCGATCATCAACGAGTACTACGCCGGCAGCGAGGGCAACGGCTTCTGCGCGATCGACAGCGCCCAGGCGCTGACCCATCCAGGCTCGGTCGGGGTGCCGCTGATGGGCAAGCTCCACATCTGCGACGACGACGGCGTCGAGGTGCCGACCGGCAAGGCCGGCCAGATCTGGTTCGAGAGCGATCTCAAGTTCGAGTACCACAACGATCCCGACAAGACCGCCAGCGCATACAACGACCGCGGCTGGAGCTCGCTCGGCGACATCGGCTACGTCGACGCCGAGGGCTTCCTGTACCTCACCGATCGCGCCTCACACATGATCATCTCCGGCGGCGTCAACATCTACCCCCAGGAGGTCGAGAACGAGCTCATCCTGCACCCCAAGGTCGCTGATGTCGCCGTGATCGGGGTCCCCCACGACGAGCTCGGCGAAGAGGTAAAAGCGGTCGTGATCCCTGCCGCCGGCGGCGAGCCGAGCGACGAGCTCGGTGCCGACCTGATCGCCTACTGCCGCTCGAAGCTGGCCCACTACAAGTGCCCGGTGTCGGTCGACTTCGTCGACGAGCTGCCACGCCTGCCGACGGGCAAGCTGCTCAAGCGTCAGCTCCGTGAGCAATATTGGCCCGCCTCGTGAACGCGCCGGTGACGACACGCCCGCCTCTGGTCGTCACGCTCGGCGGCGGAGGGGCGTACGCGCTCGGATACTGCATCGGGATCGCCGACGGACTGCGTTCGCGCGGCATCGACCTCTCGCGCTCACCGCTGATGGGCACGTCGGGCGGCTCCCACGCGGCGGTGGCGATCGCCTGCGGAATGAGCTACGACCAGGTCGCCGCGATCTGGCAGCCGTACGTCGAAACGTGCGGCTCGTTGTGGGTCAAGGCGCTTCCGCTGGCAGAACTGCTCTACGGCGCCCAGGTCATGCCCGAGGGCGGATCGGCCGGCGGTGTGGCGGTTCGGTTGCTCGGGTTCAAACGTGAGGTGCTGTGGGCGGCCGATCACCCACTGCCGCTGATCGTCGCGGCAAGCTCGTCGCCATTTCCATTTGTACGCCCCACCAAGGTCGGCAAGCTGCGCTTCATCGATGGTGGGCACAGGAGCAACACGTCGGTCGACATCGCTCCTGACGCCGATCTCAACCTGGTGTTGGCCCCGTTCGCGTTCAAGAGCCAGGGCATCGTTGGCCGAATGGCCGCCCGCAAACTCGCCAAGGAGCCTTGCCGGTGGGAAGCGCGTACCGGCGGCCGCAGCGTGGTGGTCAAGCCCGACGAGGCGATGATCGCGGTGAAGATCAAGCACATGAAGGCAATGGGCGACACCACGCTCGGCCGTCGGATCTACGAGCTCGCCGTCCCGCTCGGCGAGCATCTCGCCGACCAGCTGCGCGCCGACCACCCCGACGTGGTCGCCCGCCTCAGCCTCTCAGTTGACCATGTAGATCGGGGGCTGGCCGAGAAGTGATCCGCCGTAGGTGGTCGGTGAGGTAGCCGCAGGATCCGGGCAGTTGGGCTTCCTTGGCGATGTCACGTTCGGCGCCGCGGCCGACAGCGGCCTCACTGCGCAGGTGGGTGACGGCCGACTCGGGTCAATCGTCGTCGTAGAGAAGGGCGGTCTCGCGTGCCCGTTGAGCGATTGTCGTGCGGAGCTCGACCGGCTCGAGTACCTCGACATGGGAGCCGAGGGAGAGGATCTCGATGATCGTGGATTCGGCGGCGTGGATCCGGAACGTTGCTTCGAGGCGGCCTTCGCGATCCGGTTTGACCGCTCGACTGATGCGAAGTGGCTGGAGCACGGACAGAACGGCGGCGAGTCGCCGACCCTCTGGGGTGATCCGCACCCGAGCGCGCCGCGCCCGTCCCGATCCGCGGTCAACGGCGCTCCCCGACGCCGGAGACGTGAGATCGACTCGGTACGCGTCGAGCAACTGGAAACCACCGCCGGGACCACGCGTTGCGTAGATCGGGACGCCAGCCCCGGACAGCTCGTCGATGTCGCGGAGCACGGTGCGCTCGCTGACTTCGAGCTCGCAGGCCAGCTCCGCTGAGGTCACGCGACCGCGCTGCTGCAGGATCAGCAAGACAGACACCAACCGGCCAGCACGCATCGGCTCCAGACTGCCAGGAATTCACAATTCATGACACGAGATGTCAGTTGTGGTCCCGTACGGAGAGGCGCAGACCGACGGACGCAGGCCGACGATTGGGGTCTGAACGGATCGAGTGAAGGAGCATGGCATGGCCGCAACAGATGTCGAGGGGTCAGGGACAGCGGAGGATCCATGGATCCTGACGACGCCTCCCGGCAAGTCAGAGTTCGAGGCGTACCGCGATCCGCACGCCGATCCGCCGGCACTCGTGGTACAGGTCGGCTCGACCGAGCTGCGATATCACCTGCGCTGCATCGAGGACCTCCACACCATGTTGCGCGACCGCGGCGACTGGATCGCGCTCGGCAACGCCGATGAGCAGAAGCCGGCCACCGCCGACACCGTCGAGGCGTGGGGCCGCAGCCCGGACAACCCCGTCGCCGGCTGGTATGGGCTGAAGAAGGGCCTGCGCGGCCGGTTCGGCAACTACGTGCCACCCGTTCTTGAAGTGCTCGGTTTGGCCGAGGTCGAGCACAACGCTCGCAACAACCGAATGCGGGCCCTGTCATGACGCGCAGTTACCAAGTCGAGCGACACATCGTCGCACCACCCGAGCGCGTCTGGGCGGTGCTGACCGACGCCGCCGGGTATCGGGACTGGAACCAGTCGATCGTGAGCATCGACGGCGACATGAGCGTCGGCTCGACGGTGCGGCTCGTGTCGACGCTCGCCCCGAAACGGACGTTCACGCTGAAAGTCACCGAAGCCTCGCCTCCGAACCTGATGGTCTGGTCGGACCGCAAACCACTCGGCCTGTTCACCGGCATGCGCACGTTCCGGATGACAGCCGGCAACGGTGGCACCGACTTCGCGATGGCCGAGACCTTCAGTGGCCCGCTGGCCGGTTTGATCACGAGAGCGATCCCCGACATGACCGAATCGTTCCAACAGTACGCGGACGGGCTCGCCACAGCCGCCGAGAGGCCACGATGAGCACGATTGTGGTCCGCTACCGGCCACGCGACGCCGACGCCGACGCGAACGTACGCCTGATCGAGGACGTGTTCGCCGACCTCGCCGACAGATCGCCCGATGGCATCCGCTACACAGTGTGGCGCCTCGCCGACGGCGCATTCCTCCACGTCGCCGAACTCGACGGCGACGACAACCCACTTCACCGATCGCCGGCGTTCCAACGGTTCCTCGCCGGTATCGACGCCCGCTGCGAACCAGACCATCGACCCATCGGGCAACCCGCCATTCGACTCGGCGACTACCCAGCCACGAGCAACACGGTCTGACACGACCTCTGACGACCACGACAGGCCGTGGCACTGGGCGCGATGGCGATTGGCTGCTGATCTCGATCCGCTCGGGGATCGTGGGGCGACTGTGGATCCGCGTCCCCTGTCAGTGCTTCTCGGGTAGCTGCTTGACGTGATGTAGGTCCTGCGCCGTTGCACGCGTCATCGCCCGCGACATCAGCGGCGTGGTCAGCTTCGAGAAGCCGGTCGGTCGGTCGGCCGTGGTTGCGTAGCGTCATCAGCGTGCGGCCGTCACCCGCGACCGACGACTCGAGTGCCGACCACGTGTATTCGGTCGTCATCGGGAACGGACCCTGCGCAGTGGTCATCGTCAGGCGCTTGCCGGGGACGTAGTCGGTCACCTCGTACGTGTACTCGAGGGTGCGGCCGAGGAACCGTGCCCGAAATGCGATCCGCGACCCGACGCGCACGGGTGGATCGGTGCGCCAGTCGGTACGGTCGATGCGGCGGAGCCGGTCCCCGACGAACAGGGCCCAGCCCTTGGAGTGCTCGTCGGCGGCGACACCAGCCGGGAGCTCGCTGTGGCGCAGGAGTAGCTCGGTCTCGTCGCCGACCGGGGTGAGCACGACCTCGACCGTGGTGCTCCCCTGCGGCACGAGTGATGCCAGCTCGTCGCCGGACGGCAGGGCGGATAACCCGCGATCGCGGAACTGTCGCGGAGCGCCCCGCGACTGGCATCGGCGCGCCCCCTCGCGCGTTCGCACCGGTCCGCCACTCACCGGCGGGACCTCACGAACGCGACATCGCGTCGGCCGTTCACGGCCTTGTCACTGGCATCGCCACCATCCTCGCCCGGGTGGCACCGATGCTTCTGCTTTCCATGCCGTTGCCGGCGATCCTGCCGCCGAAGTCTGTCGGCGAAGCGAAGAACTTCGCCATCAAGGCATGATCGAGATCGTTCGGACACTCGCAGCCAAGGCAGAGCGTCGGCCCAGGCTTACACGCGCCCACGCAGCCGACATCCTGTACGTACTCATCGGACCGGACGTTTACCGCACGATTGTCCTGGAACGCCGTTG